>JBLYYS010000070.1:0-18005 GCA_048550235.1 Acidimicrobiia bacterium
ATCGTGCTCGATGACGAGGGCTCTCCATGACGATTGCCGTCGTCGTGTTCCCGGGGAGCAACTGCGAACACGATGTCGCCTACGCACTCAACGACCTCGGCGGACGAGCGGAATTGGTCTGGCACCGTGAAACCGACCTCTCGGCGTTCGATTCTGTCGTCCTGCCCGGTGGCTTCGCCCACGGCGACTACTTGCGGACCGGTGCCATCGCTCGCTTTTCGCCGGTAATGACCGAGGTGGCGCGCATGGCAGACAACGGCGCCCCAGTCCTCGGTATCTGTAACGGTTTTCAGATCCTCACGGAGGCGGGCCTGCTGCCTGGTGTGTTGCTGGCCAACAGAGACCTGAGGTTCATCTGCCGGCCCGTCCACCTTCGGGTCGAGTCCACCGATTCGGTTCTCACCAGAACTGCGCAGGTCGGCCGGGTACTCGAGATTCCCCTCAACTCATACGAAGGCAACTACACGATCGATCCCGCGGCTGCACCCGCCACGACTGTTCTCACCTACTCAGATGCCAACGGCCGCGTCTCCGCGGAAACCAACCCGAACGGGTCGACCCAGAACGTCGCCGGCGTCGCCGGCGCTAACGGGAACGTGGTGGGCTTGATGCCTCACCCCGAACGAGCGACAGAGTCGATTCTCGGCTCCACAGACGGCCGTGTTCTACTTCAGTCCTTCATCGACTCGGTCCACGAGCAAGCGCCGAGGAATCCGGCCAATGTCTGAGAGTCAGCCTCTCCACCGTGAACTGGGGATGACCGACGGTGAATTCGAGAGCGTCGTGGGTCTTCTCGGGAGAGAACCGCGTATCGCCGAGCTGGCTATGTACTCCGTGATGTGGTCGGAGCATTGCTCATACAAGTCCTCGCGGCCCCATCTGAGCCGCTTCCCGACAAAAGCACCGTGGGTTGTGGTGGGACCGGGAGAGAACGCAGGCGTGGTCGATCTCGGTGACGGCTGGCTGGCCGCCCTTCGAATAGAGAGCCACAATCATCCATCGTTCGTTGAGCCCTATCAGGGAGCCGCCACCGGCGTCGGTGGCATCCTCCGGGATGTCTTCACGATGGGAGCTCGGCCGATCGCGCTATGGGATCAGATCAGATTCGGGCACCTCGACGACTCCCACAACCGCTACCTGTTCTCCGGCGTCGTGGCCGGTATCGCCGGATACGGCAACGCGGTCGGGGTCCCAACAGTTGGTGGCGAGGTTTCCTTCGAGGACTGTTACCGGGGCAACCCGCTCGTCAATGTCATGTGCCTGGGGATTCTCCGCCGGGAGCAACTCGTGCTCGGGACCGCTGGTGAACCCGGGACCATCTCGGTGTTGCTCGGTTCCGCCACGGGCCGGGACGGCATCGGTGGCGCCTCAGTCCTGGCGTCGGCCAGTTTCGACGCCAACAGCGGTGCCAAACGACCCTCCGTGCAAGTTGGAGATCCGTTCCAGGAGAAGAAGCTGATTGAAGCCTGCCTGGAGCTGTACGAACGGCAACTGGTAGTCGGGATTCAAGACCTCGGCGCCGCCGGGCTGTCCTGCTCGACTTCGGAACCGGCCGCCCGCGCCGGCACCGGAATGGAAGTCGACCTCGACCAGGTTCACGTACGGGAGAGCGACATGACGCCCGCCGAACTGTTGATGTCCGAGTCACAGGAGAGAATGATGGCGTTTGTGCATCCCGATCTTCTCGAAGATGTACTCGCTGTTGCTGAGAAGTGGGAGGTCGACGCATCGGTGGTCGGCAAGGTCAGGGCCGGCGGAGCGCTGCGGGTCTTCAAGGACGGAGAACTGGTAGCAGAGGTTCCTGCAGCTTCCTTGTCCGAGGAGGCTCCCACATACAATCGCCCCTATCACGAACCGGATTGGCTGGCCGAGTTGTGGGCGGCGGAACTCGTCGCTCCCGAACCCGATATCGCAGATAGCCTCCTCGCCGTTCTCTCCGATCCCTCGATCGGCGATCCCTCCTGGGCGTACGAGCAATACGACCACATGCTCTTTCTCAACACCGTCGTGGGACCGGGAGAGAACGGAACGCTACTGCGTATCAAAGGTACCTCGAAGGGTCTGGCGGTCTCGACGGACGGGAACGGGCGCCTCTGCTATCTCGACCCGCGACGAGGAGCGGCACGTCTCGTGTATGAATCGGCTCTCAACGTTGCATTGGTCGGCGCCAAGTCCATGGCCGTTGTCGACAATCTCAACTTCGGCAACCCGGAGAAGCCGGAAGTCATGTGGCAGTTCACGGAGACCGTCGAAGGGATATCGGAAGCTTGCGAGAACCTCGAGATTCCCGTGATCGGCGGCAACGTCTCGTTCTACAACGAAACCGATGGCGTCGACATCTATCCGACTCCGATAGTCGGCATGCTCGGCCTCGCCGACCCGATGCCCGACCCTCCGCGCCTCTCTGATGGTGAAGCCGGCATGGAGATCTACCTGATAGGCACAACCGAGACCGGCAACCTCGCAGCCAGCACCTTCTCAAAAGTCGTTCACAATCATGTTGGAGGGCGCCCGGATGCTCCAGATACTCGAATGGTACGTTCGGTCATCGATGTGGCCAGGCAACTCGCCTGCGGGGATGACAATGTGGTGCTCCACGACGTTTCAGACGGCGGCATGGCCGTAACGATCGCCGAGATCTGTATTCACTCCGGGGTGGGGGCACGTGTCGCATTCCAGGATTGGCGAGAACTGTTCTCGGAGGACCCCCACACATTCATCGCTGCGGTACCGATGGAAGCAGGGGCGAGCATCATCGACTTGGCGAAGGCAGCACGGATCCCTATTCGGCGCGTCGGTTCACTCGGTGGGTCCGACATCGAGTTCGTCGGCAAAGATGGACAAACGGCCTCGGTTGGCCTGGGACAGGCGACGGAGGCCTGGCGCGGTGCCATACGTTCACGGATGGAATCATGACACGCCGGCCCACCGACCTCCGACTCGACGAAACCCCCGGCGAGGAATGCGGAGTCTTCGGCGTGTACGCACCCGGACAAGACGCCGCTCACATTATCTCCTTCGGGCTGTTCGCTCTCCAACACCGCGGTCAGGAAAGTGCCGGCATTGCAGCATCGAACGGTCAAACGACCACCGTCTTCAAGGACATGGGGCTCGTATCCCAAGTCTTCGACGAGACGAAGCTCGCAGCCCTTCCCGGTCATCTCGGCATTGGTCACACTCGCTACTCGACCAGCGGATCAACGATCTGGGAGAACGCCCAACCGGCCTACCGTCACATCGAGCAAACCGGTATTGCGCTCGCCCACAACGGCAATCTGACCAATACCGCTGAGCTCGCAGCCCGGCTCGAAGATGACTCCAGCGCGACCGACTCAGAGCTGATGTTGAACGCTATCGCCGCCCACCTCGATGACCGGCGTTCGGATGGCCGCCAACTCGAGCAGGCTCTCACGAAGGTCCTGCCTCAGCTTGAGGGGGCTTTCTCACTGGTCGTGATGGATCAGGGTCACCTCGTTGGGGCCCGCGATCCGCACGGCTATCGACCGTTGTGCCTCGGTTCACTACCGGAGGGAGGCTGGGTCCTTGCCTCAGAGACCGCTGCCCTGGATTTGGTCGGAGCCAAGTTCGTACGGGATGTCGAGGCCGGTGAAGTGGTCGTCATCGACGCCGGAGGAGTACGGAGTCTCCAGCCGTTCGGCGAGGTGGACCCACGCTTGTGTGTCTTCGAGTTCGTCTACTTCGCCCGGCCCGACAGCAACCTGTACGGCCAGAACGTCCACGGCGCCAGGCAGCGGATGGGACGTCGTCTCGCCGCCGAGGCGCCCGTCGAGGCGGACGTCGTCGTTCCGGTTCCTGAATCGGGGATCCCGGCCGCGCAGGGATTCTCTGCCGCCAGCGGTATCCCCTACGCCGACGGCCTTGTAAAGAACCGCTACGTCGGGCGAACATTCATCGAGCCAACCCAAATGCTTCGGGATAGAGGAATTCGCCTGAAGCTCAACCCGATTCCGGAGAACCTGCATGGCAGACGGATTGTCCTAGTGGACGACTCGATTGTGCGAGGTAGTACGACCAGGCAGCTCGTTCGCATGGTGCGGGAGGCTGGAGCTGCAGAGGTGCATCTGCGGATCTCTTCGCCCCCCTACCGGTGGCCGTGCCACTACGGGATGGACACGGGTGACCGATCTCGACTTCTGGCTGCGCAGCTCACGGTAGAAGAGATCAAGCAGTTCCTCGATGCGGACTCGCTGGCGTATCTCTCCCTAGAAGGCCTCGAGGAATCGGCCGGAGGACCCAAGCTCGGCTTCTGCAACGCCTGCCTGAGTGGCCGATATCCCACTCCGGTGTCGGAGGCCGGCGACAAGTTCATGCTCGAGCAACGTCAATGAGTACCTACCGCGAGGCCGGGGTAGATCTGGACACAGCAGACAGCTTCGTCGAGAGCATCGGCGATCAGGTCACCGCTACATGGGGCCCCAACGTTGTCGGCGGGTTCGGCGGATTCGCGGCCGGTGTGACCATCCCCGACGGGTACTTCAATCCGGTTCTGATGATGAGCACGGACGGCGTCGGCACGAAACTCGACATTGCCAGGCGAGCAGGCCGATACGAGGGTGTCGGCCACGACCTGGTGGCGATGTGCGTGGACGATCTCGCGGCGGTAGGCGCGCGTGCGATTGCATTCACGGACTACCTGGCCGTCGGCCGCATCGACCCTGTACGGGACCGCATAATCGTGGCATCTGTGGCCGAAGCATGCTCTGCTGCCGGATGCGCATTGATTGGTGGTGAAACGGCCGAGCATCCCGGAGTAGTAGACGAGGACCATGTCGATCTGGCAGGAGCCGCGTTGGGTGTTGTTGAAAGCGGATCAGAGATCACCGGTAGCACCGTAAAGGACGGCGATGTGATCATCGGCGTCGAGAGTCCCAATCTCCGATCGAACGGTTTCTCCCTGGTACGCGCCGTCCTCGGAGAGCGGCGCCTCGAAGATCCTTTCCCAGGTGAGGGCCGCTCAATCGGCGAGGTCCTACTCAGCCCATCAGTGATCTACACCCCCGCCGTGGTAGCAGCGGCGGCAACCGGTTCAACCAGCGCTCTGGTACACGTGACCGGCGGTGGGATCGGCGGCAACCTCACCCGAGTGCTGCCGGATGGTCTCCACGCCCTGATCTCGGCAGGAACCTGGCCGACGCCGAACGTCTTTCGAGTCGTTCAAGAGTGGGGCAAGATACCTGAGGACGAGATGTTCCGAGTATTCAACATGGGTTTGGGCTATCTCGCAGTTGTGCCGTCCGATGAATCCGACTTTGTGGAGGCCGCCTTCGAAGAGCACGGCCACGGGACCCACCTGGTAGGCAGCGTCGTTCAGGGTGAGTCGGGAGTCACCATCGTCCCGCCCACCTAGGGGACGAGGCAGCGATCCGGGACCCATCCCGTGCGGTGGTCCGAACTCTCACACCAGGTCCAACCGGCCATAGATAGGGAACCCACAACCGACTCACCCTCTTTGACTGTGAGTTCGCGCGTGTCGTAAGCAGTTGCTGCGATTGCCAGGCCGGGCCCGCTGGATTCGAGCAACTCCGCCGGAACCCACCCTCCGGCACCGGCTTCTGTGGTACACCAGACGAATCCGGGCCACTCCTCATCCCTCCTTCCAACCGCAACCGAATCTCCGGCTCGCAGGAAAACCGGGTTGTCATAGGTCGCCGTCCACGATTCGACAACGCGGTAGGGAATGGCGTTCATCGCGCAAGTATCGCTCGTTCGTCGTGAGGTGGCGGTCCACGCCCCGATTTGCTGTGGCACAATGAGAGCACGGCGGCCACTTCCCGCCACGGTCGTGCGTGTCCCGTTGACCGCACAGTGCACATGACTGCACCTGACACTCGACCGAAAGGAGCCACCGATGGGCGATCTCCTCAGCCGGCACGAGAGCACAGTTGCTCCCATGCTGGCTTTTGATACGGACGTTCACGTCGAACGTGCGGAAGGACCATGGGTCTACGACAAGCATGACAATCGGTGGGCCGACTATGCCTGCGGAACAGCCGTTGCCAATCTCGGGCACAATCACCCTGAGGTGATCGAGGCTGCCAGGCAGCAACTCGGGAAACTCGCACACGCTGGTTGTGTCTTCAGATACGACTCCATCGTTGAACTAGCGGAACGCCTGCGGACGATCACCCCCGACGGAATCGAGAAGTTCGGTTTCGCCAACTCCGGCGCTGAAGCCGTTGAGGCAGGAGTGAAGCTCGCTCGCTACGTCACCAAACGACAGGGTGTATTCGCCTTTCGGGGCGCTTTCCACGGCCGAACCATGGGATCGGTTGCCTATACGACCTCCAACGCCAAGTACCGGGAGAACTACCACCCCATCCTTGGATCGGTTTTCGTAACGGCTTTCCCACATCCCTACCGCTGGGGTATGTCTGAGGATGAAGCAACCGACCTCGCCCTCGATGAACTGGCCAGGAAGTTCAAACACGAGATTCTCCCCCACAACGTTGCCGCCTTCCTGATCGAACCCGTGCAAGGCGAAGGTGGCTATTACCCGGCTCCATCGCGGTTCTTGGAGGAGTTGCGGGCGATCGCAGACGAACACGGGATCCTGATGGTGTTCGACGAAGTGCAGACCGGCTTCGGTCGGACGGCAAACTGGTTTGCTTCCGACAACTATGCCGTAGATCCCGACATCCTCGTAATGGGCAAGGGCATCGCCAACGGATTGCCGCTGAGTTCGTATGGTGCTTCCGCAGACATCATCAACCAGTGGCCCGTAGGCGCACATGGAACCACCTTCGGCGGTAATCCCGTCGCTTGCGCAGCAGCTGCCAAAGTAATCGACGTCATGGAGCCGCTGCTTCCGCATGCCCGCGACCTATCGAAAACGGCATTTGAACGCCTCAACGAGGTGAAGTCCCGCCATCGTACGATCGGCGACGTACGCGGGGTGGGTCTGATGATCGGGGTGGAACTCGTCAGCGATCGGGACTCGCGAACACCCGACGCGGAAGCAATGAAATTCATCTCGGCGTATGGTCTGGCCCACGAACTGATCGTCATCGCCTGTGGGCCCGATGGAAACATCATCCGATTCATTCCGCCGCTGACGACCACAGAGACAGAACTCGATAACGCAATAAGTGTCATCGATGATGCGCTGACGGAGTACGAAAGGTCCTAGCCGTCTGATTATCTCGGGAATCGCCGGGGACTAGTCACTATTGATAGTCCCCCCAACGGTCCCCTGAAGAAGTGGATGGAGATAGTTGCAGGCGGTAGAACATAGGAGCCGCCGGCTTGTCCCTGGCGAGGACCTCGAGTCCTCAGAGCCGGCTCGGAGGGCCACGTCATGTGGCCCTCCGGTTTATTCTCGGATTCCTCAGCCGTAGGGCGGTCAAACAGGAGACGAGACCGATTATCGAAAGAGCGGCCACCCAGTCGCCGAGCAACCCTGTCATCGTTCTCCCGGACTCCCTGAAGCGAACGGTTCCCGTGATCGTTGCTTCCTCATAGAGCTCCGTGGCCAGATCGATTCTTCCGCCATCGACGATCAGGGCGGACTTGCCGGTGATCGCCGCCTGCACCAAATCGATGCCGTTCTCGGCTGCGTGCATCCGGGTCATGTCGATCAACTGATCGGCCGCCGGTCCAACGCCGTAGCTCCGCTCGTTGGTGGCGACGATCATCAACTCCGCTCCGACAGCCACATGGTCCCGGGTGTAGCGGGCAAAAGACCCCTCGAACGAGATAATCGAACCGATTGATCCCGAATCGAGTTCAAACACCACAGGACCGGTTCCCCGGACCATATCCCGCGGAACTCGGTTCGTCGCCGGTATGAGTCCAAAGACCGGTCGCCAGGGAACGTATTCGCCGAACGGCACGGGATGTCGTTTGTTGTACTCGCCGATATAGCTCCCGTCGCGATCAAAGACCATGTTGGCGTTGACGAAATGCTCGTCATCCACGGGACGGTCACCTCCGACGAGGAAGTATGAGCCGATACGGCTTGCTTCAACTTCGATAGCTCGCGCGACCGCAGGATTGAGAAGTGGATCCGTCGAGAACCCGGTCGCACTCTCTCCCCACACGACCAGATCCGCCGAGGATGGGGGCAGGGCTTGGGTCAACCGCAGATGATTCTCGTAGATGGCCTGGCGGTCGCCGGCGCAGTGCTCTACGCAAGGGGTGTTGCCCTGGACAATCGTCACGGTCATTTCGGCGCCGTCCGCCACCGCCGGCCATAACGAGCCGACCGACAACAAAACCGCCCACACCGCAGCCAGGCTGCCTGCCCAGCGCAGTTCCATCCGGTCCTCCATCAAACGGACCACGACCGCAGCGGTCATGACGATGACGACGGTCCAACCCGAGACGCCTATCCAGGACGCCGCCCCGCGCGCAGAGGCATAAGGGGCAAGCGCGTATCCCAGCCCACCCCACTGCAGGCCACCAACCGGCACCCAACCGCGCAGGAGCTCCATGAGTCCCCAACCTCCTGAGATGACGATCACCCAGGCCGCCACGGCGAGGTCCCGTTGCCGGTAGACGAACCAGCCGAATACCGCAACGAACACCGTCTGGCTGATCACAAGGGCCAGAAGGGCGATCGCCTCTGTCCGGGTAATCCACCACATCAGCAACCCAAAGAACGTGATGCCGAAGGCGGTCGCGGCAAGGGTGGCTATCAACGAGGAAGGGGCCCGGCGAAGGCTCCAAAGAAACAGGACCACAGCCGGGACAGTGAGGAATCCCCAGCCAAATGGCGGAAACGCCAGGACGGCCAGTAGGCCGGCGACAATCGAACCAAACAACGGAATCATGGCTCACGATTGTATGGCAACGGTGGAGCAGCGCCACCACCCGTCATCTCCTAGTCTCAAAGGATGACGCCCCGCAGCGACCTCGACGTCGCAATTCACGCCGCACTCTCAGGATCCGAAGTGGTTCGCAACGGGTTTGGTATTGCCGCCGAGCCTGAAATGAAGGGAACGGTCGACCCGGTGACCGAGACCGATCGTCAATCTGAAGAGGCCATTCTCACGGTGATTCACGCCCATCGTCCGGACGACACCGTTCTAGGCGAGGAGACCGGAGGAGATGTGGTTGGATCCGGGCGGCGCTGGATCATCGATCCCCTCGATGGCACGGTCAACTTCGTAGCCGGCATCCCCCACGTGGGAGTGTCGGTTGGTCTGTGGGACGGCGAGGAACCGGTGGTGGGAGTAGTGGTCGACGTCCTTCGAGATGACCTGTTCGCGGCGCAGCGAGGGGAAGGAGCTTCACTCAACGGAAAACCGATGGCGGTTTCGAGTAGGACCGAACTGGGCTCGAGCACCCTCGTAACCGGGTTCCCCTACGACCGGCAACAGCGCGCAGATCTCTACACGGCCCCGCTGGCCGATGCTCTTCGAGTTGCCAGGGGTGTCAGACGTTTCGGAACGGCGTCTCTTGATTTTGCGTGGGTAGCCGCCGGAAGAATGGATGGGTACTGGGAATTCGGCCTCAAACCGTGGGACGTCGCCGCCGGCATCCTTCTGATTCGTGAAGCCGGAGGTCGAGCAACCAACGAACACCAAGAACCGTCGCTGGTCGACGACCGTTTCGTACTGGCAACCAACGGCGGGATCCATCGATCGTTGCACACGCTGCTCGAACCTTCGATTAGAAAGGTCCTGTGAGGGGATGGCTCTCGAGGAAGCGGCCTAGGCATGCGGCGACGACTCATCACTGCCGACGCAATCCAAACAGCGCACGGATCACCAGGAAACTCCGTTCTTGTTCAGGACGGAACCATCAGAGCGATCGGCAATGTGGCAGACCTACGAGCTCCCGGCCTGACCGAGGAACGCTATCCCGGAAGTGTGATCACGCCAGGCCTGGTCGATGCACACTTCCATCCGATGGGTTATGCGGCTGCTCTATTGCGCCTGACCCTCGATCAGGCAGCGAGCATCGCTGATCTCGAAGAGATGGTCGGGGAGGCGGCATCCCAACTGGCGCCCGGTCGAGCTCTAGTCGGAACCCGGTTCAGCGATCAGGCGGTAGGACGGATGCCGCGGAGGACCGACCTGGACCGCGCCGCCGGCGATCGGCCGGTTCTGATCTACCGCTACTGCGGGCATGTAGCCGTCGCAAATACAGCTGCGCTCAACCTGGCCGGAATTGATCAATCCAGCATCGATCCCAGCGGGGGAACGATCGACCGTGATGACTCGGGCTTTCCGACCGGTGTCTTGCGTGAGACGGCGATCGCCATGGCGGCGGGACCCGTTGGAGGCAGAGCAGGTGACCTCAGACCTGACGAAGTATTGGCTGCCATGAACGGATTGGTATCACTCGGCCTCACATCGATGGGCGGAATCATCGACCTGGGCGGAGACCTCTGGTGTGGAGTTGGTAACGAACTCGATCTATTGACGGAGATCGCCCCGGATCTTCCGCTGCGCATGTCGGTGCTTGTCATTGCCGACGATCCGGCCGCTCTCGAGACGGCCGCCGATAGATTGCGCGAATCGGGCCCTTGGGTTGATTTCCTAGGCGTCAAGCAGTTCGCCGATGGCAGCTTCGGTGGACATACCGCCGCAATGCACGAGCCCTTTTCAGATCTCGACAGCGTCGGAACGATGCGACTCGATCACAACACTGGACGAATGGCGCGTGTCGCGCTTGAACTGGGCGGTCGAGTCGCCGTGCACGCCATCGGTGATCGGGCAAACAAGGAGGTGCTCGACTTGTACGAGCAACTCATCGACGAGGGGGCCGACCCCCGTGACTTGAGGATCGAGCACGTATCGGTCATCTCGGACGAGGACCTAGCACGGATGGGTGCACTCGGCGTTACTGCGGTCGTCCAGCCTGCTTTCCTCATGTCCGAGGTCGATTGGCTCGCCGAGCGGGTTGGGGACAGACGGTTGGCCCAAACCTATGCGTTCCGTTCCTTGCTCAGTGCCGGAGTACCCGTCGCCGGAAGTTCAGATTGCCCAGTTGAGCCTCCCTCACCGTGGTGGGGTATGGCGGCCGCGCGTGACCGAGCCGGAATAACACCAGAGCAACGTCTGTCGCCGGCGGAAGCAATGGCTCTGTTCACAACCGGAGCCGCCGCTTCGATCGGATCACCCGACTTGAAGATCGGCCGGCCCTGCGACCTGGCAATCGTCGATCGACCTCCCCTCGACGTCACGGCCGACTCGTTGAGATCGACCCGCGTGCTCGCTACGTGGGTGGATGGTGAGCCGATCTCGGCTCCATCACAACCGATGGTGTGGCAGGCGGGCACGGCAGCCTTCTGAGGCCGGACGCCCAACGAACGAATGCGCTCGGGTCAGGGACGGCCGTCGTAAATGCAGAACTCGTTGCCTTGTGGGTCGGCCATGACAAGCCAGGCCGGAAAGTCACCCTCTTGATGTTCTCCGATGCGTCGACCGCCCAACTCTTCAACCTTGGCCGCGAACGCCATCCGATCCGGGACCTTGACGTCCATGTGTAGTCGATTCTTGACGGTTTTCTCCTCCGGAACCAACTGGAACGCGAGGTGGGGGCCGTCGCTGGCGAGCCTTCCCAGGTAGACGTAGTTGCCGGCCCGTTCCAGAACCTCAATCCCCAGGATCTCGGTCCAGAAACCGACGGCCTCATCGAGGTCGGTTGTGTCGTGCATGATCGTGGTGACACGTACTTCAGGTTCGCTCATGGACTGATCATATTCGGGGCCACTCAGCTAGATCGAGCTCGATTGGAGTCGGCCTAACATCGCTGCCGTGGAACCACTGACTGCAATCCTTCTCATCGCCGCCGGATTCGCGGGCGGGTTCGTAAATACTGTGGCCGGGGGCGGTTCGGTGATCACTATTCCCGTGTTGTTCGAGGCCCTCGGCGATGCCGGTCTCGCCAATGGGACCAACCGCATCGCCATTCTCATGGCACAAGTTGCGGCAACGACCGGATTCCGGCGGGCCGGCAAACTCGACATGCGGAAGATCGCCCCGCTAATCCCTGCGACGGTCCTGGGTGCGGTGACGGGAGCATGGGTCGCCACGAGCCTGGACTCCGACGCAATGAAGAAGGTGTTCGCCTTCGTTCTCGTTCTGGTTGCCCTCTCGGTGCTGGTGAAGCCATCGCGCTGGTTGGGGGGGCACGAACGATCGATCCCCGAACCGCTCCGCAGCATCATCTTCTTCGGGGTCGGTTTCTACGGCGGGTTCGTGCAGGCGGGGGTCGGCTTCCTGTTGCTGGGTGCCCTGGTGGTCGGAGGTGGTCTCGACCTGGTGCGAGGCAACGCGGCCAAGGTCTTCCTGATCCTCGTCTACACACCGGTGGCTCTGTTGCTGTTCGCCTCCGCCGCGCAGGTCGACTGGTGGTACGGCCTGGTGATGGGTGTAGGCAACGTCACCGGAGCGATTCTCGCCACTCGGCTGGCGGTCAAGAAGGGCGGAGGATGGATCCGCTGGGTGATCATCGTGATGGCAGTGGTAGCCGCCATCCGCATGCTCTTCTTCTGAGTTCAGACGAGGCGACCTTCCATGCCGCCGGCGACGGTTATGAGTTGGCCGGTGAGGTGACCGGACAGGCGATCTGAGGCCAGGACCACGACTTGGGCGGCTACGTCGTCCGGCGTCGCCAGTTTCTTGAGTGCCATCGTTGCCGTCGCCCGCTCGATGTGGGCCGGTTCGATTCCGGCTTCAACTCGCTTCGGAGTTGCCGTCCACCCGGGGGCCACCGCATTCACACGCACATTGGGGCCCAGAGTGCTCACCTCGTTCTTCAATGAGGCCAGGAGGCCCGATCCGATCGCCCCCTTGGCCGCGGCATAGTCGGCATGTCCTGCCTCGCCGAAGGTACCGGCAGTCGAGCCCACCAGCACCAGACTTCCAACCCGAGTTGCCCGAACGTGCCGCAGGAAGCCGCGAGCCGTCAGAAAGGCAGTCGTCAAGTTGGCGTTGAGCACGGACTGCCAACGCTCGAGCGTCAGATCCCACAGCGGCAGGGATTCCGCCGGGTAGCGACCCGCATTCGCCACACAAACGTCGAGTCCTCCAAGAGCAGACACCGTAGCCGGGACCAACTCGGCCGCGCCCTCCTCTGTCGTGAGGTCGGCATACAGCGCCACTCCGCCAATCTCCGCGGCCAACACCCCCGCTTGCTCGTGAGACGACCGGTGGTGAACCGCTACTTGGGCTCCTTCCGCGGCAAATGCCTTCGAGATTGCCGCGCCGATCCCGCCCGCACCACCCGTTACCAGTACCCGTTTTCCCTGTAGACCCGTATCCATGGCCGTAACGGTAGCCACCAGCCACTATCGTTTCCGCATGCCTTTTGACTACACCTCGTCCACCAAGGATTCGATCAATGCCGTTGTTGACAAGACGATCACCGACGGCGATCAGCTCATCTCGGAAATCGTCGATGTCACCGGGACACGAACCTTCGCCAACACCATGCAACCGCTGGAAGCGCTGGCGGTGTTGGCGAGCCATGCCTACGGCCAGGGTCCATTCCTCGGCAACGTCGCCACCGACTCGGAGGTTCGCGACACGGCCCGCGACGCTGAAGAGCGTTTGACCAAGTGGCAGGTCGATCTGGCGTTCCGCGAGGATCTCTACCGAGCCGTCAAAGAACTGTCCGAAATCACCGAAGTCGCTGCTCTCTCACCGGAACAGCGCCGTTTCCTGGACCATACCCTCAGAGACTTTCGCCGCGCCGGCCATGACCTACCCGACGACGCACGGGCAGAGCTCAAGAAGCTTCAGGCTCGCCTGGTGGAGCTATCGATAGCCTTTCAGCGGAACCTGGCGGAGTATGAGGACTACCTGATCGTGACCCACGACGACCTCGACGGCCTTCCCGACGGGTATGCCGATCGTCTCGCGGCCGGAGAGGAAGGCACTCTCAAGATCTCGATGGACTACCCGGACGTCGTCCCGTTCATGGAGTCCTCTACCCGTCGCGATCTCCGGGAAGAGCTGACGTTCAAGTTCAATACGCAGGCCGTTGAGGAGAACCGGCCGGTTCTCGAAGAGGCCGTAAAGCTCAGGGATCGGGTGGCGGAACTCTTCGACGTGCCGTCGTGGGCGCACCACGGCATGGAAGTCAAGATGGCGCAGCGGCCTGAAGCAGTGCTCGAGTTCTACGAGGGCTTGATTCCACCCCTGAGTTCCAAGGGTGGCGAGGAACTCGCCGCCATGACTGAGCTGCTTCACAGGGATGGTCATGACGATCGCCTACGAGGATGGGACTACCGCTTCTACGACACCCTGCAACGAAAGGAACAGTACGGGGTTGATCCGAACGCGGTAGCCGAGTACTTCCCACTGGAGCAGGTAGTCGAAGGCATGTTTGAGATCACCGGCGATGTGTTCGGACTCACCTACCGCCGGTTAGCCGAGACGAATGCCTGGCATGAGGACGTATATCTATACGAGATCCACGATGCCGACTCTGGCGATCTCATTGCTCACTTCTTCGCGGACCTCTTCCCCCGGGAAGGAAAGTACACCCACGCGGCCGCTTTCCCGCTCGTGGCGGGAAACGGACGACACAGCGGCGGCTATGAGACCCCCGTGTCGGCAATAGTCGCCAACTTCACCAAACCAACCTCGGACAAGCCTTCGTTGCTGCAACACAACGAAGTCGTGACCCTGTTCCACGAGTTTGGCCACATTCTGCACATGTCGCTCACCAAGGCCGAGTTCGTGCGGTTCTCCGGCGCCAGCACCGAATGGGATTTTGTCGAAGCGCCTTCACAGATAATGGAGAACTGGTGTTGGGACTCCTCGGTTCTCAGCCGATTTGCACGCCACTATGAAACCGGTGAAGAGATCCCGGGCGAACTGGTTGGACAGCTCGTAGCGGCCAGGGATCTGAACGTCGCTCTCAACACTCTCCGCCAGATCTCGTTCGGATGGCTGGACATGGGGATGCATGGACCCCGCGACGATCGCGACTTGGACGCGATTCTGCTGGAATCTCAGGCGATCACACTCTTCCCTCCCCACGAGGGAACGTTCTTCCCGTCGAGCTTCGGACACATGATGGGTGGCTACGACGCCGGCTACTACGGGTACCTGTGGTCGGAGGTGTTCGGCGATGATATGTTCAGCAAGTTCGCGGAAAGCGGCGGTACCAATCCGGAGGTCGGACGTGCCTACCGCAGAACAGTTCTCGAGCCCAACGGATCTAAGGATGCAGCCGATCTCCTGCAAGATTTCCTCGGACGGGAACCATCGAACGAGGCGTTCTTGAAGAAATTGGGCATTCTCGGCTGAGCGGTACACGACAGGGACGGGGAACCAAATCGTTTCTCTGTGCGTATCAATTGCATGAGCGCGGCACAGATACCCCTGCAGATTCTTACCGGGTCTTCACGTTCCGTTAACGATCCTGTGAGATCGAGCGCATATCTTGGAGTCATCCGGGAGTGCACATCGCACCGTATAACCGGGGAATGGATTAACACTGGCGAGATAGTGGAAATAGATCTACAGTCGATAGTGTTGATAGGGGAACACAGGCCCTGAGGAGGCCCAACATGGCAGATAACACACTCAAAGGACGGCGCATGCGAGGGGGAGTTCGCCCCTCGAAGACCTTCTCCACGGATCGTGTATGCGTCGACGCAGACTGCGACACCAAGTTGTCCCAGTACAACCGCCGGGAATTCTGTTTCGCCCATGCACCCGTGAAATTCCCACGGGTGCGGGGAAGAATCGTCCCCGAAGGTACCTAAACAAAGCTTGGCGCCCTCGGCACTCCCACTCCCGCAGGCGCCTACCAGCTGAGGCCCCGGACTCCCACCCTCCCCCGGGGCCTTGGCACATCCAGGCCCTACCGCACCACCGCTTACCCCACCCCAGGTGGGGTGCTATCATGACCTCATGCAAGAAGCTCACAAGAAGGCCGCTCTCAACCGCCTGAAGACTGTGAAAGGCCACCTCGATGCAGTCATCGGCATGGTGGAGGATGACAGATACTGCCCGGAAGTCATGAAGCAGGTGTCTGCATTGCAGGGTTCGTTGGAGAAGGTGAACCGCATTCTTCTACAGAACCACCTCGAGACTTGTGTCGCGCATGCCGTCGATGAAGGGCGTACTCCCGAAGTCGTCGACGAACTGATGGAAGTAATGAAATACACGGCGGCAGTGACCGGACCCGCACCGAACTTGGAGGCAATATGACCACCCAGACCCTTTCAGTCCCAGACATCTCCTGCGGACACTGCAAGATGTCCATAGAGGGCGCCCTCAACGAACTAGATGGTGTCTCCAAAGCAGAGGTACATATCGAACCTCGCACTGTCGACATCACATGGAGTGATGACACCGTGAACCTCGATGCCATCATCGATGCCATCGAAGGACAGGGATACGACGTAGCCCGCTAGCAACAAGGACCTTGAGTCGAATGACCGATCAGGCAACTGCCACCGACACGCTCACCTTCGACGTAGAGGGCATGACTTGCGCGTCATGCGCGGTACGTGTCGAACGCATCCTGAACCGCCAGGAGGGAGTCGAGGCAGTCGTCAACTACGCGGGTGGAGAGGCGAAAGTCGACATCTCCGACGAAGTCGAAGTCGAGGCGTTGCGTTCTGCAGTTGCAAAGATCGGATACCAAATCAACCTCGTCACGAACGAGGAGGATCGAGTTTCACAGGTCGAGCGCTACACGGAAGAGGAACGCTACCAGTGGCGGAATTTCCTCCTGGCGGCGCTCTTCACCGCCCCCGTGATGATCCTCGGCATGTTCGGGCCCGACGCACGGTGGAGTCACTTGCTGCAGTGGGTTCTAGTGACTCCTGTTGAATTCCTATTCGGCTGGCAGTTTCACAAGGTCGCCGCCAAGCAACTCCGCTCGTTCGGAGCGAGCATGGACACGCTCGTCTCGATAGGAACGCTCTCCGCCTACCTGTTCTCGATCTGGGCGCTGTTTGCCGGTGAAGCTGTCTTTTTCGAAACGGCCGGCGCAATCATCACGTTCATTCTTCTCGGCCGATACTTCGAAGCGCGCGCCAAAGGCCGGGCCTCAGCCGCAATAACCAAGCTCCTCGAGTTGGGTGCCAAGGAGGCTCGCCTGTTGCGTGCCGGGGACACCGTCCTGGTTCCGATTGATCAGGTAGTCGCGGGTGACCTCATGGTCGTAAAACCCGGTGAGAAGATACCAACCGACGGCGAGATCGCAGAAGGTTCCTCGTCTCTCGACGAGAGCATGCTCACCGGGGAGTCGATGCCGGTCGACAAGACAGTTGGTGATGAGGTCTTCGGAGCCACGCTGAATCAACAGGGCTATTTGACTATTCGAGCCACCAAGGTCGGACACGAGACCGCTCTCCAGCAGATCGTCAAGCTCGTCTCCGACGCCCAGGCATCCAAGGCTCCTATTCAGCACCTCGCCGACAGGGTTTCGGGAGTGTTCGTACCCGTCGTAATTCTCATCGCCGTTGTCACGTTTGCACTGTGGATGGGAATCGGCGGAGAGATCACGCCTGCCGTCCGGGCCGCGGTAGCGGTCTTGATCATCGCCTGTCCGTGTGCGCTCGGCCTGGCCACTCCCACCGCCATCATGGTCGGGAGCGGACGTGGAGCCGAACTCGGAGTGGTGTTCAAGGGTGCCGAGATCTTCGAACGAGCACAATCGATCGACACGGTGGTGTTCGACAAGACGGGCACTCTCACCCGCGGCCTGATGACCCTGACTGAAGTTGTCACCCACGGAGACCAGGATGAGTTCCTCTATCTCGCTGCCTCGGTCGAAGGTGCCTCTGAACACCCGATCGCCCGCGCCGTAGCGCTGGGCGCCGAAGAACGTGACATCGAACTCGGCAGTGTTTCCGACTTCGAGAACGTTCCTGGCCGCGGGGTGGTGGGCACGGTCGACGAGATTCAGGTGACCGTCGGAACGGCCAAATTCCTGTCGGATCGCGGTCTTGAGATTCCATCACTATTCAGTGACGCCTTGGAGCGGTTGGCCGATTCGGGACAGTCGGCGTTTCTTGCCGGATGGGATGGATCCGCTCG
This sequence comes from Acidimicrobiia bacterium, assembly GCA_048550235.1. GTDB lineage: Bacteria > Actinomycetota > Acidimicrobiia > Spongiisociales > JAHEDJ01 > JAHEDJ01. The sequence continues at coordinate 17,976 of JBLYYS010000070.1, forward strand.
TGGGGCTCTAGCGGTGGCGGATGTTGTCCG
>JBLYYS010000071.1:0-4226 GCA_048550235.1 Acidimicrobiia bacterium
GGGCCGGCTCGGCCAGCAGCATTCGTTTGACTTCTTCCGTGAAATACGGATATCGCATCTGTTCGGGAGGCCGGGGTGGAGCGAGTTGTAGGTTGGCGGAATCGGCGATGGCGGCATCATCGGACGAGATCCATCCGAGTTCGGACATCTTGTTCAAGACCACCCGCCTTCGCTGGATGGCGGCCTCGGAGTCTCGGTATGGGTCGGTAGCCGACGGCGATTGGATCAGTCCGGCTAACAAAGCCGATTCAGGAAGCGAAAGCTGCTCGACACTCTTGTCGAAATAGTGCGCAGCTGCGGCACCAACGCCATATGAACCTCCTCCGAGGTATACGGTGTTGACGTAGCGTTCGAGAATTTCCTCCTTTGTGAGGTTCTCCTCCAAGCGAAGCGCAAGAGTGGCTTCCTCGATCTTCCGATCGGCCGTGACTTCCGGGGTCAACAACACGTTCTTGAGGTACTGCTGCGTGATCGTTGAGCCACCTTGGACGATGGCACCGGCCTCGATGTTCTCGACCAGAGCTCGGGCGACAGATTTGAGGTCGACGCCGGGATGGACCCAGTAGCGCTCGTCCTCGATCGCAACCACCGCATCGATGAGGTGTTGCGGAAGCTCATCGTAGGTGACCAATACCCGGTCCTCTTCGGCATGCCATTCGGCCAAAACCGATCCATCGGCGGCGTAGACGATCGTGGTCAGGCCGAGGTCGCCTAATCCGGGGTCTTCGAGAGGTTGATAACTGCACGCCGCGGACGCGATTGCCACGGCGACCACCAGCGCCGGCAGTCGTTTCATGAGGGCCCTATCTCCAGGCGCGAAGGGTACCGGCAACGTGGCGCAATCGAAGGCATTTGGCGGAGGATGAATGGGCATCCGGCTAGGCTGCCGGAGCCATGGCGAATCACCTTCAGCAACTACTTCGCGGGACGGACACCGTTCTGCCTGAGGGAGACCTCGAGAAGCGCCTGGACGAAGCCCGTCCTCTTCGTGTCAAGCTGGGAATGGATCCAACAGCTCCGGCGGTCACTCTCGGATGGGCGGTCGTGTTGCGGAAGCTCCGTCAGTTCCAGGAACAGGGACACATCGCCGTATTGATAGTTGGTGACTTCACCGCCCAGGTTGGTGATCCATCCGGCAAGAGCGAGACGCGGCGAAGGTTGTCGGCCGAGGAGGTCCGAGGGCACGCAGATTCCGTTCTCGAAGGCTTCCGCAAGGTGCTGTTGCCGGACCGACTCGAGATTCGATACAACTCGGAGTGGTTGGGCTCCATGGACATGGCCGACGTGTTGGATATGACCTCCCACGTGACAGTTGCCCAAATGCTGGAACGGAGTGACTTCGCCAAGCGCTTTGACTCACACGAGCCCATTTCGGTGATGGAGTTCATGTATCCGCTCTTGCAGGGGATGGATTCAGTCGCCGTAGAGGCGGATATCGAATTGGGTGGAGCCGATCAGTTGTGGAACCTCATGGTGGGTCGAGTCCTGCAGGAGAGGCACGGTCAGCGGCCGCAGATATCAATGACGATGCCACTGCTCATCGGAACGGATGGGGAGCACAAGATGTCTCAATCTCTGGGCAATTACATCGGGATTGATGAGCAGGCCGACGAGATGTTCGGCAAGGTGATGAGCATTCCCGACAAGCTGACGGTCCAGTACTTCGAGTTGGCCACTGCGGTACCAATGGTCGAGGTTGCCGAGATCAGCGAGGGGCTGGCGTCGGGCGAGTTCCACCCTGGCGAGATCAAACGGCGCCTTGCCCGGGAAATCGTCGACCTCTATCACGGCGATGGGGCGGGGCTGACGGCGGAGCAGGCGTTTGACCAGGTGTTCAAGCGACACGAGATCCCCGATGAAGTCCCCGAGCACGTCTTGCCTTCCGACGATCCGGTGTTTATTCCTGTGCTATTGAAAGAAGCCGGCCTAGTCGGTTCGAGTTCCGACGGGCGGCGCATGATCGCCCAGGGGGCGGTCAAACTCAACGGCGAAGCATTGTCGGATCTGGAGTTGGGCCGTCAGTCTCTAGCTGGTGGCGTGATTCAGGTTGGAAAGCGTCGATTCGTCCGATTGATCTGACGAGTTCAGCTCCCAATCAGCGCCGGGACCGTCTCAGTATCTAGGCTCTTGTGGGTGAGATTCGTTGAAACTGGAATCAACCAGCTGACACTCCGCGACGACGGGGTGTTGGTCGTCCGGTCGATCAACTCCGATATACCCAGAACGGCTGAGCATGTCGAAGAGATGTATGGAGCCCTCGAGCGCCTGATCGACGGCAGACGATGCCCGGTCCTGTGGGATCCTCGACCTACCCGGTCCATTCGACCGGACGGGTGGGTCGCGATTATCGAGCGCTTGGAGGCGCTGTTCACCGCTATCGCTGTCGTCACAGACGAGCAAGCGGCCGATCTATTGGGTGGGTATCCGGAGGCATGGAATGCTCTCTTGATGCCGGTCCGGCGATTCAGCGATGAAGACGAGGCGCTGGAATGGCTCCAGCGTTTCTCTGGATAGTGCTCTAGTCCCGAGCCCCGCCCGCTGGGGTAGTAAGTCGCTCGAAGGAGTCGACGATCGCTCGAACGAGATCATTTTTGCGCCACAGCATCGTGCTGGCATGGCCGCCGTCGATCCATCGCAACTCGGATCCGGGCCAGTGTTTGTGGAGGTCTTCGAATGCGTGTCGCGGTATGTAACCGTCGAGTTTCGGGTTGGCCAATATCGCAGCTGTGGGCAAGAGCGGAGGAGGGAATCGTAGGGCCGAGGGAAGCCCGAGGGTCAGGCCCAGTTCCTCCCGCGCCTCTGTGCCGCCCAGCGCATCCCAGGCGATCGCGGCTCCCAGCGCACCTTCCATCCAAACCGGGCCGGGGGAGTAGGCAGCGGCGAGGGCTGCGGTCGCTATCGGGAAGGGCGTGGTTGCACTGATCAATGCGGCAATGTTTCCTCCCATTGAATAGCCGGTGATTCCAACCGGTCCCGGTCGGTTAGCGGCTAGCCATTTCAACAAGGATCTGCCTTCGGCGACCGCTGCCGAACCCATCGCAAAAAAATCTGTCACCGTTCGCATCGGTTGACCCGGAACGGGCCGGCGCCGTCCGTAGTATGGATTCTCGAGCATGAGAGATGCGATACCCATTCTCGCCAGGAGAATCGCAAGCTTGGTGCGGGTGGCATATCCGTGGTCGTTGAATGCTGCCATGAACACCACCGATGCGCTGGCTTGACCGGAAGGAGACACTTCACGCACGTGGGCAATCCCGCTCGCTTGTGGTAGGAGATCTATTTCCGGACTGGCAAAGGTTCCATCACGGTGAAACGCACCGTCGCTGAACTCGGAATACGACCAGGCAATGTCAATATCGGCGATGGGTCCGGCGGCGCCCGACTTCTCCTTGAAGCACTCGAGTAGATCCGAATCGCCCCACCCTTCGTTGAATATGGGTTCATATAGAGCCGGTCGTGAAACGGCCCTGACGGCTAGTCGATCCAACCAATGCATAGCCGACATGCTGCCACACCGTCGGACTACGTCGGCCGCCGAAGGACGGGGAAACGTGTCCATCCGACATAGTCCGCCGATGAACTTGACACGATTTGCGGACGGGCTAATGTGCTCCCAGCGGCGGATCGCTCCGCCGCATTCTCGACCTGCCAGTCTTTAGGGTCTGACAGGGCATCAGGAGAAGTGGTAAGATTCTTGTCTGTCCGCGAAAGCGTCAGGCAGGACCACAACAGGCTCCTTGACAACTAAACAGTGTGCCAAAAGTCAGTAAGGCGCTTGAGACGCTCTGCATTGCAGGGCGGGCTCGAGCGGACCGTACTTGAAAGACGCCGGGTTACCACCCGGCGCAAATCAGGTTCGAACTAATAACATGACCTCTTTTATGACCGAACTCCGGGTGACCGGGGTGAAGTCGAGAGTGTACGTTGGAGAGTTTGATCCTGGCTCAGGACGAACGCTGGCGGCGCGCCTAATGCATGCAAGTCGAGCGACGCATATCGGAGGAGTAATCCACTGGTATGACGGAGCGGCGAACGGGTGAGTATCACGTGAGAAACCTGCCCCGAAGACCGGGATAGCCCGGGGAAACCCGGATTAATACCGGATACCCTCTACAGATCGCATGGTCTGTTGAGGAAAGGCCTTTGCGCTTCGGGATGGTCTCGCGGCCTATCAGCTAGTTGGTGAGGTAACGGCTCACCAAGGCATCGACGGGTAGCTGGTCTGA
>JBLYYS010000072.1:0-6276 GCA_048550235.1 Acidimicrobiia bacterium
CCGGCCCACGGCTACATCTCGTCCTCGCTCGTCAAGGAAGTGGCCAGACTGGGAGGAGTTGTTGACCGACTCGTTCCAGAGGAAGTGCAGAGAGCTCTGACCGCAAAGGTGTCCACATGAACGATTTTCCCGAAGGCCAGGGTCCTCCGGATCGAATCGAGCTTCCCGATTCGGCCGGCGTTGTCGAGCTTCTCGACAATCTGATCAGAGGTGTCGAGGAAGCCAAGACCGTGCCGCTATCCGATCAGATCAGGCTCGATCGCGAGGCGATGATTCGAGCGCTTCACCAGATCAAGGCCGAGTTGCCAGAAGAGCTCCGAACCGCCCGTTGGATGATTCGCGAGCGGGAGGCGTTCATCGCGCGGACTCAAGAGAAGGCCCAGCAGGTTCAACTCGCAGCATCCGAGCGGGCCAGGGAGCTCGTGAGTGAGTCGCACATCCTGGCCGAGGCAGTCGAGGAAGCGAACACGCTAGTGCGGCAGGCCGAGGGTGATGCCCGAAGGATACGCCTGGAGGCAGAAGACTATGCCGAGGATCGTTTGCAGCATCTCGAGATCCTCTTCGCCAACCTCCTGAAGCAGGTTCGCGAATCCCGGGCGGAGTTCCACACGGCTCGACCCGCCCCAACCGAAGTACCGGAATGAAACACAGAGACAAACAACAGGATCACTCGGAGTTTGTGGTCAAGGTTGGCGAACTCAGTCCCGGAGACCACAGGGAATACGAAATGTCCGGGCCGCTCGAGGTGGTTCTGGATACCGGTCGGGTCAGTGGGGAAATCGGCGTGAAGGCGCGCGTGTCGGCTCTTCCGGACGGCCTAGTAGTCAACGGGTCTGCGCGTTTCCCAATAACGCTGACGTGTCACCGATGTCTGTCTGAATGGGATGAGAATCGCTCCGTCGATCTCATGCAGGTGTTCCAGCTGGTCGCCGATGAGGATGGGCGCAGGGTTGAAGACGACGGCACGATCGACCTGGAGCCGGTCGTTCGTGATGAGGTTGTCCTCGACATTCCACTGGCACCGCTGTGCGACCCGGACTGCAAAGGACTTTGCAGTGTCTGCGGAACCGACTTGAATAGCGATCCGTGTTCCGGCCATACTGATGAATCGGATCACCCACTCGCTGCCCTCCGGCAGCTGCTGGACCCTCAGGACACCTAAGGAGTGCGCCCATGGCGGTGCCAAAGAAAAAAATGTCGCGCTCGCGTTCGCGACGCCGGAAAGCTCAGTGGAAGCTGAATCGTCCCGGTGCTTCGACGTGCCCACAGTGCCATAGCCCCAAGCTGCCGCATAGGGCGTGTGCGAACTGTGGAACGTATCGCGGCCGCGAGATCACAGTCACCGAATAGCTTTCAGTCATGGCCCGCGTAGCCCTCGACGCAATGGGGGGCGATCTCGCCCCCGACGAGGTCATCGCCGGCGGCGTAGCCGCGGTGAAGGCGGGCTACGACGTCGTACTTGTCGGCGAACCATCCCTGATCGCTGAGCGTCTCGACGCGCTCGGAGCAGATGTACCCATTGCTCCCGCGCGCGAGGTCATCGGTATGGCCGAGGACCCGGCGAAAGCCATTCGTGAGAAGTCGAACAGCTCGATAGCCGTAGCGGCTCGCTTAGTGAAAGCCGGCGAAGCCGACGCCCTCGTTTCTGCCGGTTCTACGGGCGCAACCCTGGCCGCGGCCGCGGTGATTCTGCGTCGGCTCCCCGGCGTGCTTCGTCCGGCCGTAGCTTCGATCTTCCCGACCCCGGGAAGCCACACGGTCGTTCTCGATTCAGGGGCAAATCCCGAGTGCCGACCAGAGCACCTCGTTCAGTTCGGAGTAATGGGCGCCGTCGTTGCCGAGCTCTACCTCGACGTTCCCCATCCCCGGGTCGGATTACTGAACATCGGCGAGGAAGAGGGCAAGGGGCGGGACCTCGAAAAGGCTGCGTTCGAGCTACTGAGAGCGACCGACCTGAACTTCATTGGCAACGTTGAAGGAAGGGACCTGGCTTCCGATCGTGCAGATGTATTCGTCACAGACGGGTTCACCGGCAATGTTCTACTCAAGACCACCGAAGGTGCCGTCCAGTTCATCGCAGAATTCATCCAGGCGGCGGTCGTGAAGCTTCCGCCGCAGGACATGGCAATTGTTGCGCCCGTACTCAGAGAGGTTCGGCAGAGAGTCGATCATGAAGAGTACGGGGGCGGTCAGCTTCTCGGGGTCAACGGCGTTGTCGTCATTGCACACGGGTCTTCTTCTCGTGTGGCTATAGCCAACGCGGTGGCGATGGCGTCGGATGGTGCGGATCGGGACCTGGCAGGTCATGTAGCAGGGCGTCTCGGATCGTGAGTGGGATCGAAGAACGTCTCGGACATGCGTTCCGGGACCCGGGGCTCCTAGTCCATTCGCTCACCCATCGCTCGCTGGAATCTGAGCAGCCGGAACAACCGTCGAATGAGCGGCTCGAGTTCTTGGGTGACGCCGTGTTGCAGCTGGTCGTGACCGATTTCCTCTTCGCGGAATATCCGCACCTGCCGGAAGGCGAGATGGCGAAGGTTCGGGCTGCCTGTGTGAACCGAACGGAGCTGGCTCGGATCGCCCGGCGCATTCAACTCGGCTCCGATATTCGCCTCGGGAAGGGCGAAGAGGCCACCGGCGGCCGGGAGAAATCCTCGATTCTGGCCGACGCGCTCGAGGCAGTGCTGGCCGCGATCTATCTCGACGGGGGAATCGTATCCGCGAGAGGCGTGGTGCTCGATCACTGGCAGGATCTGATCAGAGAGAAGGCGACCAGCCCTGGTCGCCTCGACTACAAGACCCGGCTGCAGGAAGTGCTGGCCGCGCAGGCCCGCGTTCCTGCCTATGAGGTGGAAGGCGATGGGCCGGATCACGCCCGTGTGTTCTCTGCCACTGTGGCGGTAGACGGGCAGGTAATCGGCAGCGGAACCGGACGCTCGAAGAAGGAAGCCCAACAGAGTGCCGCCAGTGAAGCGCTGGCAGGTCTGCAGAGAAACGGCGGTTGAGGGGTGCCTGAGCTGCCGGAGGTAGAAACGGTTCGACGTGCACTCGTTCCGGCTCTCGAAGGTTCGACGATCCGTGAGGTCGAGGTCGGGCATGCGCGGATGCTGCGCCGGCAGCCGCGTCCACGTGATTTCATCGATCGGCTCACGGGTCGGCAGGTGAGATCGATATCTCGACACGGTAAGTTCCTGCTCACTGAGCTCGAGGGAGATCTCACCTGGGTGACCCACCTCGGCATGTCCGGGCGTATTCGGCTGGTCCCACCAGGGGAAGATCCGGTCCCGCACACTCACGTCGTCGTGATGTCGGATAGCGACGTCGATCTGCATTTCGTCGATCCACGGACGTTCGGTTTCATGGCAGTGTTCACTCCCGACGAACTTGCCTCCCAACCGTTTGCGCAGCTCGGTCCAGACGCTTTGACGAACCTTCCTCGATTCCCTCAGTTGATCCCCCGATTGTCTGGACGAAGGTCTCCCATCAAGTCGGTGCTATTGGATCAAAGGTTTCTGGCCGGCCTCGGAAACATCTACGCGGACGAGGTGCTGCACCGTTCTCGCATTCGGCCACACCGCCTCGCCGGATCGCTGGCGAGCGATGAGGTCCGCCTGCTTCGAAATGCCATCAAGCCGGTGCTGGAGGCCGGGCTGCGGTGGGGAGGTACGAGTCTCAATGACCTGGCCTATCTGCTGCCGGATGGTCGGGCGGGGGAGTATCTCAACCGGTTGACGGTGTACGGTCGAGAATCGGAACCGTGCAATCGTGACGGAACTGTGATTCAGCGTTCCGTGATAGGGGGCCGAAGTAGCTTCTGGTGTTCAACGTGCCAGAAGTGATCGCCAGAGGGTTTGTGGTGTCGGGTCGGGTGCACGGTGTCGGCTTCCGAGTCGGAACAGTCGAAGCTGCGAAAGCCCGCCGCTTGGCCGGGTGGGTCCGGAACGTGCCGGATGGTCGGGTCGAGATCCATGCACAGGGATCGGCCGCTCGGATCGCCGATTTCGCGCGCTGGGTTGAGAAGGGTCCACGTTGGGCGCGCGTGGAGAGTGTCGAATCCCGTGATGTCGCAGTGGAATCAGCCCTGGAGGGCTTCGAAATCCGGTGGTAGGAAGACCCGGAACCGCTTCCAAACTGTGATAGCCTGCCGAAATCACAAAGGTGTGATTCTTTGTATCTGAAAACACTCAAACTCGTTGGGTTCAAGTCGTTCGCCGATCGAACGCGCCTGGAATTGGAGCCGGGCGTAACGGTCGTCGTCGGTCCCAACGGATCTGGAAAATCGAATATCGTCGACGCAATCTCCTGGGTCATGGGGACCCAGTCGACGCGCACGCTGCGTACGCAGAAGATGGAAGACGTGATCTTCGCCGGTACCGCTACCCGTCCGGCGCTCGGTCGGGCAGAAGTGGCCTTGACGTTCGACAACACGACCAGGGCCCTGCCTCTCGACCTCGACGAGGTCTCGATCACTCGCCGTCTATACCGCGACGGTTCGTCGGACTACCAGATAAATGGCATGGATGTGCGCCTGCTCGATGTGCAGGAATTACTCTCCGACAGTGGAGTCGGACGGCATCAGCATGTCATCGTCGGCCAGGGGCAGATCGACAAGATACTCAATGCAAAACCCGAAGATCACAGGGCGGTGATCGAGGAAGCCGCCGGAGTCCTCAAGCACCGACTTCGCAAGGACCGGGCGATTCGTCGCCTCGACAGCACTGACGCCGATCTCCACCGCTTGAACGACATCCTCGGCGAGCTCAAGCGTCAGATTCGACCACTGCGACGGCAGGCCAGGGCAGCCGAGCGTTATCTCATCGTCCGGGATGAGGTCAAGGCCCTCAGGCTTTTCCTTGGTGGTGAGGATCTTCGATCGATCAGCCGGCGACTCGACGTCGTGCGCGCCGAGCATGCCGAACTCGACAGGTGGCTGGCGGCAGCCAGTTCTGAAGAACAGGCTCTGGCCGAATCGATCGAACCGTTGACGGTTGCGGCCGGCGACGCCGGGCTATTGCTCGAGCGGGACACGGCAGCCGCGGCCCGTCTGGAGACGGCGGCCGAACGTTTCCGCCGGATTGCTCAGGTTGCCCATGAACGTCATCGAGCTATGTCGCAACGTATTCAGGGAGCCGGTGAGCGACGTCGGGACATGAAGGAAGAGGCGACGCAAATCCAATCGGAGCTGGCGAAGAGCTCGGAGGAGGAGCGGCGGGCACGCATTGAATCGGAACGAGCCGAACGCGAGCTGCGCGACCTAGAAGACGAGGAACGATCACTGGCCGAGCAGGAACAGATGCCTACGGAGGGCGCGGTGGCGGCCGTTAGAGGTGATCTCCGCTCACTCGAGGCGGCGGTCGGCCGCGACGAACGAGAGGCCGATCAGATTGGAAGGCGCCTCGAGTCCCTTCACGGTCAGTCCGAAGCCGAGGCTCTTGAAACCGACCGGCTCAAGCGGGACATCGAAGCATTCGACATCGAGGCCACCTCCGCTCAGAAGGCACATGATGCCGCACTCAGCGATCGGCGCCGACAGCAGGACATCTGGGAGGCCGCTGAAGCAGACCTCCAGGATGCCCGCGTAGCCGTGTCGGCTGCTGCGGCCAGGGTCGACGCTCTTGAATCGGCTGCAGCGGGTCTCGCCGATCCGCAGGCTCGCGAGCGGGCGATTGCCGCATCTCAGGTTCGCGGAAGCCTGGCAACGATCCTCGACATTCCAGATACCTACGCGGCCGCGGTGGATGCGGCATTGGGGCCCTGGAGCGATGCTCTGGCGGTCACCGATCCAGGCGGGGTCGAGCGAGTGGTTGGAGATCTGAAAACGAACGGCCTGGGCGGCGTTCCCCTGGTCACTGCACGCTCCGCCATGGCCGAAGTGCTCGCTCGACCAATCGCCGAGTCATTTGGTTTGGAGGCACTCGTCGACCTGCTCGGCAACAAGGCAGATCCCAACCTGGCCAAATCGCTGCTGGGTGATGTGGTTGTTGCCGAAGGATGGTCGGCCGGTTGGCAGGTTGTGATGCAGTATCCCCAGGCGCGGGTGGTAACGCCGGAAGGTGATCTCATCACCGCGGACGGTATACGTGTTGCGCATCCGGATGGAGCCACCCCTGCAGTCCTTGAAACGGCCCGAATCGGGCTCGAGGAGTCGGAGACGCAACTCGCCAGGGCTAACAGCCGTCATGCATCAGCCCGCAGGGACTTCGATAGAACCAGGACCACCGAACGCGAGGCCCTGGAAGCACTGGAATTGATCGAGACGAACCTCGCCGGAGCCAC
>JBLYYS010000073.1:0-9919 GCA_048550235.1 Acidimicrobiia bacterium
CCGGCCACAGACACGGGCAGATGTAGTCGATTGATCAAAGACTCGGACAGCATTCCACCTGTCAGCATGAATCGGGTGCCGACCCCGACGGGCCCATCGGTCGTCCTCTCCGACTTGTAGGTGCGTGGATCCCACTTGGCCGCGTTGCGAAAATCGCTCACGAACGCAAACACCGCCTCGATGGGCGCGGGGATATTCAGAATCGTCTCGTAGGTAGCCACGACCGGCACGATAATCGCCTCATTGAGCTGCGGAATGAGCCCGGAACAGCAGGTGCAACAAAGAGGCACACAACGCTTTGGGGGTAGGCCCCCTCCAATCAGGAGGGTCGTTGAAGCACGTATAGGCGGGTCTCGAGCTTACCGATCAGGATGTAGTTGCCCCACAGCGCGTTTCCGTACATCGACCGGTAGGCAAACTCACCGATTTCCTCGATGAATTCCGCCTTGGCCCGGCGGAGTCGGGAGATCTGAAGTGCGTAGTTGGGAGCAAGCCCGTCTTCTTGCGAAGCCTCGTACCACTCGGACCCGACAACATCGAGGCTCTCGATAGTGAATCCGGTTGATTCGGCCGCCTCTTCAAATCCCGCCGACGACATCCGTTCGGGCACGACCGCGCTTTCGGCGTAGAGCCTTTCCGCCTCACCAGGCTCCATGTGTTCCGTCGCGAACACTGCGTGCACCACCATGTGCCCGTCGGGCACCAGCACTCGCCTGCATTCAGCCAGGCCGCCGTCCAGGTCTGCAACGTGATTCATCATGTCGCGGGAGAAGACCAGATTGAACTCGCCGGTGCCGGCCGGGATCTCTTCCATCGTCCCAAAGCGGACATCGACGAGATGCCCATACGCGTGGGAGGCAATCGCCTCGATCCCAGCCTCGATATTGGCGGCGCAGGATCGACACAGACGACGCGGCACCCAAATCGCTCCGCCATCAACAGGGCGTGTCGCCCGTCACGGCCACCGATATCGAGAACCACATCCTCGGTCCCAACGCCGAGGGAATCCACCGTGTCGAAGATCGAAGACGACGACCGGGGATGAAGGCTGCGTTCCAGCAGTTCAACTGCCGCCTCTAGTCCCACTCGCCATACATCTCTTCGACAGTGATGGGTTGGGACCAGGAGTCAATCATGCGATGAAGGTTACCGATCGTCCCCGGCCGATCCGATGGCAGCGAACCTGGCTTTCCACCAGCGGAGATTGGACGCAGGTATTGGCCTTTCGCCTGGTGGTGTGACCAATGCCTCTGGTCCCATTCCCAGTGTTCCCGCACCATTCGAAGTTGAAGGACACAACGCGGGGCCATCCGAGACCGGGGTTGTCACCGGCATAGCCAAGGAGAGCGCACATGGCGAACGGACCCAATCGGCCGGAAGGTGGCGTGTCGCCGCAATCTCCAGAGCAGCGTGCACGCAGGAGGGCCAAATACCTCTCCGGTCTCCTGTGGCACGCGGGGGTTTTCCTGATCGTCAACGGTTTCTTCTGGGTTCTCGACCTTGGCGTTGGTGAAGGTGGCTTCAACTGGGCTCTCTGGATTACCGGCTTCTGGGGTCTCGCGCTCGCATTCCACGTCCTCGCCTACTTCGTTGATGGGCGCCAAATCGAGGAACGAAAGACCCTGCAGTACCTGGCAGAAGAGCAGAACTCCTAGTCACAATGGATTGCTCGACTCTGGACACCCGGCAAGATCAGTCCGGTGGTGACAGAACGGACTCCGTTGCTCGAGGCAGCCGGAGCTCACAGGCTCCTCCAGAAAGGTGGGTATACAGGAAAGGTCGTTCTCGTCGCCGACGAGTGACCTGGGCGGGAATTCTCCAATGGTGATTCACAAGAAGACCGAGATCACAATCGGCATCCTGTATGCCCTCGGAGCCGGATTCCAGGGTTTCGGCACCCTTCAGAACAGCGCTGCCTATTACCGCGAGATGGCAGACAATGCCTGGTTGCCACCAGCGGAAAGCTTCATCGAAACGTTCCTGGTACCAAACAGCGTCGTCATCACCGTGCTTGTTGTCTGCTTCGAAGCCTTGGCCGCCATTGCGATCCTCAGTCGGCGCAGGGCGGTGTTGCCGGCCCTCATAGCGGGAGGGGTCTTCTCGATGGTCGGAGCGTTGAACGGAGGACCGGCCGAGACCATCGGCTTCGCCGCCCTGGCTGCTCTGCATTTCAAACTGGCAGCCGGGCGGCGGAGAAGCTGAACTCGAGAGAGGGGACCCCCCTCGACCCCCCGGTTCTTCGAACCCAACATCCACTCTCCCCATCGGAGAGAGAATCACGGATCGTCGTTTTCTCAACCGAGGTCGAACACGACATGGGCAAGCCTTGGTCATTCGGCCCTACTACTCAGACGGACAAGGGCATAGGTTGGAAAGGCTGGCCCCAATAGGGTCGGAGAACTATCGGGCAACCAAGGAGGCATCCCGTGACCACACAGGCGGACTCGTACGCAGCTCGTCTCGAAGTCGACTATCCCGAGACGTTGGATCGATTCACGACCTTCTTCCGACTGATCTGGATCATCCCCATTGCCATCATCGCCTCACTGTTGTCGGCGACTGCCACTTCGACGACGACGGTCATCACCGACACCGGAGAGACGGTTTCAAAGGTGGTTGACAGCGGCGGTGGAATCATCACCGGCCTCTTCGTTGCCACCATGTTGATGATCGTGGTCCGGCAGCGGTATCCGCGCTGGTGGTTCGATTTCGCCCGCGAGTTCACCCGATTTGAAACCAGAATCGGTGCCTATCTGGCCCTCCTCACCGACAAGTACCCGTCAACAGTCGACGAGCAGGCCGTACACCTCGAGATCGACTACCCCGACACCGAGCAAGACCTCAACCGCTGGCTACCGCTGGTGAAATGGTTGTTGGCCATCCCCCATTACATCGTCGTCGTGGTGCTGGCGATCGTGGCAATCTTCGCGGTGATCATTGCCTGGTTCGCCATTCTCTTCACGGGCCAGTACCCGCGTGGTCTATTCGACTACGTGGTCGGGGTCACACGATGGGGACTTCGAGTCCAGGCATACGCCTTCTTGCTGGTCACAGACGAATACCCGCCATTCAGTCTCAAGTGAGTCTCTAGGCTCGCCTCCGCCATGTACTCGTAGTCGGCAGCGGCGATTCGCCAACCGTTGGGATCAGAGTCGTTGACCCGGCGAGGGCTACCAGTCGTCTCCGACCCGGCTCTGGCAGGAAAGAGACGAAGCCAAGTCAACTCCCTCGCTGGCTCCGAACGGCATCACCATGATGCCGTCGTCCTCGTCCTCTGTGCGAATGAGTTCCGAGCCGTATTGGACGTAGGTGGGACCACGCCAGCGATGCCATCCAAGGTTCTCATAGAAGCCTCGTACGCTGGTGGACAACGCCCCCATCTCGAACTCGTCGCGAACCAAATGCGATACCTCGCCCATGACCTGAGTGCCGAGTCCCTCCCGCTGTCTTCTCGGATGGGTGGCGACACCTTCTACATATCCGGTCCGAAACGGACGGTTCGCGACCTCGAGCACCCGTTCGACAACGGCCGCGTGAGAGACGATCTCACTTCCGTCCAGCGCCACGATGTGCCATCCACCGAGAGCGTGCCGCCAATCGTGTTCGGTGAAGGAGTCGTCGAACGCCGTGAAGAAGAGCTTGCGGATCTGACCCAGGTGTTCGCTTGACGCATCGGCCGTGGTGAACCGGATAACTGCAACCATGGGAGCATTCTGCCGAAACGGTGTCGTTTGGTGACAACCGGCGGGTGCGGTCCGCCCGAGACTCCGATTCTGCGAGGAGAGGATCCTCGCGGTAGCGTCCTGTTCATCCATGGAGTACAGCAACTCGATCCCGGAGAGTCGATGACTACCGAAGCAACATCGCGATACGACCTGATGCCACAACGCCGGAGCGGCCGGTCCGGGGTTCTTCTGCCGGCAATCACGCTCGGCCTATGGAAGAACTTTGGTGCCGATCGGGACCCACAAGTAATGCGCAAGATCGTGCACCGGGCCTGGGAACTCGGCGTCTATCACTTCGACCTGGCCAACAACTACGGACCGCCGTACGGGCACGCCGAGATCGTCTTCGGTGAGATTCTTCGTGAAGGTCTCGGCAAACACCGGGACGAACTGCTCATCTCGACCAAAGCCGGGTACGACATGTGGGCCGGACCTTTCGGAGATGGCGGATCACGGAAGTACCTGCTTGCTTCCCTCGACCAGAGCCTCGACCGTATGGGACTCGAATACGTCGACATCTTCTACTCGCATAGGTACGACCCCGACACGCCGCTCGAAGAAACGATGGGCGCTCTGGCCGACGCGGTTCGGCGCGGGAAGGCGCTGTACGCAGGGGTCTCTTCATATTCACCCGCAAAGACCGTTGAAGCGACCGAGATTCTGAGAGCTATGGGCGTGCCGATGCTGATTCATCAGCCGTCCTATTCGCTGTTCAACCGATGGATCGAGGTCGAGTTGCTCGATACTCTTTCCGATCTCGGTATGGGTTGCATCGCCTTCTCGATTCTCGGTCAGGGACTTCTCACCGACAGGTACCTCTCCGGGACACCCGAAGGCTCTCGAGCCACCAACGACGAGAGTTTCGACACCGGTTGGTTGACCGAGGATGTCTTGGCTCGGGTTCGATTCCTCAACGACATCGCCGCCGAACGGGGCCAGACCCTTGCACAGATGGCGATCGCCTGGTCGCTACGCGATCAACGGGTGACGTCGGCCTTGATCGGAGCCAGCTCCGTGAACCAACTCGAGCAGAGTCTTGGTGCCGTGAACAACCTTGACTTCACCCCTGATGAACTCGAGCACATCGATCGCTACGCCGTCGATTCAGGAATCGACATCTGGGACACATCCCGAAGGGCCGGATAGTCCTGGATAGCCGCGAACTCGCACTCGGGAGCCAGGTACACCGCCTCAGACATTCACTGCCGCAATAGCGATCAGGACCACACTGGCCACGACATAGTTCCTGGTCGTTGTCCTGATCTCGTTCCTGGTACCCGGAATGTAGGTCCACCGATCGGCCCCCGTCCTCATCATCACCCGCAGCAGAATGCTCCATGCGATCGTGGCCGCGCCGGTGAAGAACATCCAAGGAACCAACATCCGCGGCGAAACCCAGTGTTCACCCTCGAACTCAGGAACGAAGTTCATCGCAGGAAACACCTTGAGCAGGGTCACGATCCCCCCGGAGATGAGCAGGACCAACGGGAAGAGGAGGGGTCCGGCAGTCTCTCCGTTGAGGGCGACCGATTGATCTATCGACTCATCGTCGGCCGGGAACTCAATGGGGTCCCTTGGCTCATGGAAGTTCCGGCCAAATCCCGAGAATCCGGACGCAACCAACACAGCGCCGCGGATAATTCCGAGCAAACCGCCGATGGCCAACAAGAGAGTTGCCGACCACCAGAACGACGGTGCAGAAGTGTGGCCATGCCACCACCAGCTCAAGAGAGCGACCAGTCCGTAACCGAAGAGCGTCCACCAGCCCGTCTCCACTCGCTCGCGCATGGACATGACCTTGCTCATCGAAACACCTTCCAGGACGCGACCCTGTTTCGGCGACTCTAGGCGGCGGAGTACTCCCGGGCTGAGACCCCCTCAGCCGGCTCACAAACATAGATCGAAGCCTCTCGGCCTGTACTCAGCAGGTAGCTCTGAGCGACTCTTTCCGAAAAGGGTTCCGTGGCCGCCTTCTCGACCAATGCAACCGCGCAACCGGCAAAACCACCACCGGTCATCCTTGCCCCCAGACAACCGTCGGTTGCGCTAGCCGCCTCGACGATCGCATCTAGTTCGACGCTGGAGACCTCGAAGTCGTCACGAAGGCTCTCATGAGAAGCCACCATCAACCGGCCGAACCCGCGGACATCGCCGGAGCGCAAGGCGTCGACGGCCTGCAAGGTCCGAGAGTTTTCGGTAACCACATGGCGGGCCCGCCTGATCAGGGTCGGGTAGTCAAAACCCGGCCGTGCGAGCGCCCCGGGCACAAGATCCCGCAACGAGGCGACTCCGTACTTCTCGGCCGCGTCCTCACACTCCCGACGTCGCTCGTTGTAGCGACTCTCAGTCAACTTGCGACGAGTGCCAGTATCGAGGACTACGAAGTTGACCTCCGGTGGAATGGGAACATTGACGACATCGAGAGTCCGACAATCGATGAGAAGAGCTTGGCCACTTTGACCCGCCGCGCACACGAGTTGGTCCATGATCCCGCTGTTCATCCCCACCCAATCGTTCTCTGCCCGCTGGGACAGCCCGGCCGCCGCGATTGGATCCCAATCAGCATCCAGCAGTTGCGAGAAGACCCGGGCGACGCCTACTTCGAGCGCGGCCGACGAAGAGAGGCTGGCCCCAAGAGGAATATCGCTGGTGATGGAGGCATCAAACCCGCCCGTCGCATCGGGCCCGTACGCCCAGGCCACTCCTTTGATGTATTCAACCCAGCTCTCGCCGCCGTGCTCGAGGCTGTCCAGACTGAACGCCGCAGTTCCGAAACCCTCGGAAGTCAACTCAACCGTCCGGTCTGTTCTGGAACGGCCGGCGATCACGGTTGCTCGATCGATCGCCATCGGGAGCACGAAGCCTTCGTTGTAGTCGGTGTGCTCTCCAATCAGATTCACCCGACCTGGTGATGTGACGACGAACTCCGGATCACCACCAAAGTGATCCCGAAAGCCCTCAACCGCGCGTGACTCAGTCGACATGCGCGGCGCTTCGGGACAGGTAGTGCACGTCCGTAACAGCCTGCAGCAGCGCGGCGGCTTCCTCTGCCGTCAGATCACGCTGCGGCTCGGCCAACAACTCATATCCGACCATGAACTTCCGAACCGACGGAGAACGCAACAACGGCGGATAGAAGTGAGCATGAAGTTGCCAGTGATCGTTCTGATGGTCGCCGTGAGGCGCACCGTGCCATCCCATTGAATACGGGAACGGATACTGGAACAGATTGTCGTAGCGGGTCAGCAACTCGCCCAGAACTCTTGATAGGTCACGACGATCCAAATCTGACAACTCGTGGAGGTGTCGCACCGGCTTGCGTGGCAGCAACAGCACCTCGAACGGCCAAACGGCCCAGTAGGGGACCACCGCCAGCCAGGACTCACCGGATGCCACCACCCGGTCACCACGTTCGCTTTCCTTCTCCCCGTAGTCGACCAACATCGAACGTCGGTGATCCCGCATATAGTCCCGCTGCCGTGCATCCTCAGCCTCAACCTCGCTCGGGAGGGCCGAACCCGCCCAGATCTGCCCGTGGGGGTGTGGGCTCGAAGCTCCCATGGCCGCTCCGGAGTTCTCGAAGACCTGCACCCACCGGTAGTCGTGACCCAGTTCGCCGGTTTGTTCGGCCCAGACATCGATGACACCCCGGACGGAATCTGGATCCATCCGCGCCAGCGTCAGATCGTGGCGAGGCGAGAAACAGACAACCCGGCAAGTTCCAGACTGGGATTCGGATCGAAAGAGGGGGCTCTGGTCCGCAGTCATCTTCCCCTGTTCCGGTCGTAGTGCCGGGAAGTCGTTGGTGAAGACAAAGGTGGCCGAGTAATCGGGGTTAACGATCCCGCCGGCTCGGGTACTGCCGGGACAGAGATAACAGGAGGGATCGAAAGGCGCACGAGTTTCGGCGACGGCCGTCTCCATACTTCCCTGCCAGGGACGGGAGGTCCTTCCGGTCGAGACAAGGGTCCAGTTTCCGGTGAGGGGGTTGAAGCGGCGATGCGCCCCGGGACTCGATCCGCCGTCACCGGCCACGTCCGGTGAAGTCACCCTGCCACCTCGACCGTCACTCCTGCTTCACGCAACTGCTCGACCACTTCAGGAGGAGCCGACTCACCGGTTATGACAACGTCGACGTCTGACAGACCGGCGATCTTCGCAACGCTGATGTTGTTGATCTTGGATCCATCGGCGACCACGACACACCGTTGCGCAGCCTGGATCATGCGCCTTTTCACCATTGCCTCGGGAAGGTTGATGTTGGTGATCCCCTCCTCTGGATGAACGCCGTTGCAGCCGATGAAGGCCGTGTTGACATTGATCTGCGAAAGGATCGCGTCGGACATCGCCCCAACAAGCGAGTGTTGACGTGGCCTCAGCGTTCCACCCGTGACGACCACCGAGAACGCCGGCACTCCCTTCTCCAGCGTAAGTGCCACGTTGAGACCGTTTGTGAAAACGACCACGTCCTCGAGGTCATCGCGAACGACCATCGATCTGGCGACCGCTGCCACCGTCGACCCGACGTCGAGAATCACAGTCTCTCCAGGCGAAACCATTGCAGCGGCAGCCCGCCCGATCGCGGCCTTCTCTGCCGCCGAGGCGCTCTCAGATTCCTCAACGCTCGGCTCCGCCGCCCGACGTCTGCTGCGAAGAACGGCACCACCATGCACCCTCTCCAATCCGCCGTCGCCCTCGAGGGCATCGAGGTCCGACCGAACCGTGACTTCAGAGATACCGAACAACCGGCTGAGATCTGACACGCGCATGAATTCCCGCTCGCGGATCAGCGCCAGCATGCGACTTCGACGAAGAGTGGGCGGTACATGTTCCACAAATACCAAGTTACGTTTGGTTTCGGCTAGTTGTCAAGACGCAAGTTGAGGAGTTGCGTCTTGACAACTAAACCAAGCCAATCGTAAGTTATGGGTAGCGACTCTTGCAGTCGCAATCCATAGGAGGTTCGATGGTTAGATCCAGACTTATGCGTCTGCTCGCAGCCGTACTCGCGTTCTCAATGATCGCGGCGGCATGCGGGGGAGATGAAGAAACTACAGACACAACTACAGGCGACGACACGACTGCTACAACGGCAGCCGGTGGCGACGACATGATGAACACCGTTGAGGTGTTTTCTTGGTGGACCGGTGGCGGTGAGGCCGCAGGCCTGGACGCCATGATCGGGGTCTTTGCGACCACCGATCCGGACATCACGTTCGAGAACTCAGCCGTCGCCGGTGGTGCAGGCACCAACGCCCGCGCCGTTCTCGCTTCGCGTTTGCAGGCGAACGATCCTCCGGACAGCTGGCAGGGACACGCCGGACAAGAGCTGATCGGCACCTATGTGGCCGCCGACCAGATCGAGCCGCTCAACTTCCTCTATGACGAGATGGGTTGGCTGGATGTCATGCCTGAGACGTTGATCCCCCTGATCAGCGATGGTGGCAACATCTACTCGGTGCCGGTCAACATCCACCGCGCCAATGTGCTGTGGACCAACCCGACGGTCTTGGCCGACAACGGCCTCGATGTACCCGAGACGCTTGATGACTTCTTTGCTGCCATGGACACACTCCAGGCCGCCGGAATGGACGCACCGCTCGCTATGGGTGAGCAGTGGACGTCGCTGCATCTGCTCGAGACCATCATGCTCGCCTCCATGGGCGCCGACGGCTGGAACGGCCTCTGGGACGGAATGGGCTCGTGGGATAGCGCCGAGGTCACGAAGGCCCTCGAGGACTTCGCCAAGACGCTGACCTACGTCAACACCGACGCCTCGGCCCTGTCATGGCAGGACGCCGGGCAACTGGTGCTCGACGGCAACGCCGCCTTCAACATCATGGGCGACTGGGCAGAAGGCTTCTACCGTGAACTCGGCATGGAGCCCAACACCGACTTCGGCTGGGCCCCGGTGCCCGGAACGAGCGGTCTGTTCCAGTTCCTCTCCGACAGCTTCGTACTTGCCAAGAACGCACCGCACCGTGATGCCGCCATCGCGTGGCTCAAGGTTGCGGGTTCGCTCGAAGGACAAGACGCCTTCAACCCCGTCAAGGGATCCATCCCGGCACGGAGCGATGGTGATCGCAGCCTGTACGGCGAGTACCTGCTCTCCGCCATGGACGACTGGGCCAGCAACACGGTCGTCGGTAGCCTCACCCACGGTGTGGTCGCCAACGACTCCTGGAAGTCGGAAA
>JBLYYS010000074.1:0-3031 GCA_048550235.1 Acidimicrobiia bacterium
GTGGCCAATCGGGCGGCCGCTGCTTTGTCGGCCACGTCGGTCTTGTTGATGACGAACAACTCCGGTACCTGCTCTGCGCCGATCTCGCCGAGCACCGACCGGACGGCGGTGATCTGGGAGTCGGCATCCGGATCCGAACCGTCTACGACGTGCAGCAACAGGTCGGCGTTTTGGACTTCATCGAGCGTCGATTGAAATGCTTCTACGAGTTGATGGGGGAGATCGCGGATGAAACCCACTGTGTCTGAGAACAGACACGGGGTTCCGCCAGGAAGTTCGCTACGCCTGACCGACGAATCGAGGGTAGAGAAGAGCTGATCCTCCACCAGAACCTCGGCATCTGTGATCCGATTGAGGAGCGTCGATTTCCCGGCGTTGGTGTAGCCCACTAGGGCAACTACCGGCAGCTTGGACCGGACCCGGGCTTTGCGCTGGTTTTGGCGAGTTGCCGCTACCTCTTTCAGTTCCCTTTTCAATCGCGAGAGACGCTGGAGGATCCGTCTGCGATCGGTCTCGAGCTTGGTTTCGCCGGGACCTCGGGTGCCGATTCCGCCCGCCTGGCGGCTCAGTTGAGTGCCCTTGCCCCTCAACCGCGGGAGGTGGTACTCGAGCAGTGCCAGTTCCACCTGGAGCATTCCTTCTTTGCTGGTGGCGTGCTGGGCGAAGATGTCCAGGATCACTGCCTGCCGGTCGACAACATCGCATTCGAACATCGCCTGCAGGTTCCGCTGCTGTGCTGGGGTGAGGGAGTTGTCGAAGACGACAACGTCGATGTCGAGGCTGTTGCTGAGCTCAACTGCTCGCTGCGCCTGTCCTTTTCCGATGAGGAGGCCCGGTTCCAACTCAGACCGGGTGAGCAGTTCGGTGAAGATCGGTTCCGAACCGGCGGTTTCTGTCAAGCGGCCGAGTTCGGCGAGAGACAACTCTGCTGTGGTCGCCTGTCTGGAGGAGGTCGCGACCCCGATCAAGTATGCCCGCTGTTCGACGACCTCGAGATCGGTGACCGTGGCAGTGAGTCGCCGCCCGCCCCTTCCGGTCGTCACAGGTAGTGGCCGTTGTCAGAGTCGGGTTCCTCGGTTTCTTGCTCGGCGATGATCTGCGATTCGCGAACGGCAACCACAACCTCGCCGGTGGCAGGCCAAAGGAAGCGCCATGCTCCGGTTGGCACCGCCCAGAACTGGAGTCCCGAGTCCACATCTACGAGAGCCAGGGCATCGTTGGACTTCTCTGAACCGGCTGGGACCAGCAAACCGGAGCGTGTTGCCGACTCTTCGAGCAGATGGCCGACCCGCCACCCCGACATGATCTTGTATCCGTTGTCCTGACCACTCTTCATGTCCCATATGGTGCCACTCCCTGCCCCTTTTGGGAACTTGATTAGGGCAAGCCATTGGCTTGCCCGGATTCAGCTCTCAGCCTTCAGCTCTCGGCCTTCAGCTCTCAGTAGTGCCCGGGGTGTCGGTGTTGTTGCTGGCTGCTGATAGCTGAAGGCTGAAGGCTTGCCCATAAGAGAAGCCCCGAGAGCTGGACTCTCGGGGCTTCTCGCTTTCTACTCAGCTGTAGGTTGGGGGGAGGACCACCCTGTCAGCTCAAGCAGTTCTCCTTCGCATCATCACGAAGGCGAGTCCACCGAGGACCACGACGGCGGCGATAACGCCAACCACGAGGCCGGTGCTCGAAGACTCTTCCTCGACAGGGTCTGCAGCTGCCACGGTGGAGGTCGGGGCCGCTTCAGTCGTCGTCGTGGTCGGGGCTTCGGTTGTGGTCGTGGTCGTCTCTGGCTCTGGTTCTGGTCCAGGTGGGAACGCCGTGAGTTCGGCTACTCGTGTGTCGTCGAACCCGAGGGCGGCGAAGTCGAGGCGGCCGTCTTCTGAGTGACACGCTTGGCATTCGAGCGCATTGGCGGCCGGTGCAACCATGTGGTTTTGCGGCCAGTACATCACCGATTCGATGTTCTCGAAGCTGCCTGAGTATTCCAGGCCATAAGCCGCCGCGGCGTCTGTGATGGCCGCGCTCATGTCCCAGAACTTCCAGAATGCCGTGGTATCTGCCTCACCTGATGGGAACAGGTTGAGCGGCATGACTGCCTGGATCGAGGGATCGTAGGGCTGGATGCCCTCGAACTCCTTGAACGGGGCGATCTTGCCGTCTCCCGGTCCGCCGAGCACCTCATTGATGAGGAATCCGTCTTCCTGGACAACAGGTTCACCCGGCAAAGACCAGTCGAAGTTGCCGTTTGACCACAGGTAGGTCGGGACTACGTTGGACTCCCAGAGGAAGTCGCCCTTCTTGCTGTCGTAGATTGGCTTGCCGGTGACGTCGTCGAGTTCGACGATCTGGGATCCGTCCTCGTTCTTGCGGCCGGCGGTCGTCCAATCCCAGAACTCCTTAGTGGGTTGAGCTCGGGCGTACTCCGGGATGTGGCACGTCTCACATGCGATCGAAGCCGTGTGGGCGTTGATGGCATCTTCATCGTGGGGCTCTTCGGTGTGACAGTCGTCACAACCAATGGCGCCCATTTCGTACCTGCTGCCGGCGATCTGGTGGTCTTCGGTGCTGTGGCACGTCTGGCACGTGAAGTTCAGGCCATCCGCATCCATGTGGACGTCGAGCTCGAAGTCAGGCGACTTCAGTGAAGTGTCCATGTCACCGTGCTTGACGGCATCGCCGCCCCCGCCGGTGAAGTGGCACGAACCGCAGTTGGATCTACTTGGCGTGCCAACACCCTGTGCTACCGCGACCAGGTCAACGGCAGGGAAGTCCTTCCCGTTGAAGACCTTGTCCTCGTAGGCGGGGTGTCCGGCGCCGGTCGGGAACTTCTTGTAGGTGCCCGTTGTGTCGTGGCAGATCAGGCAGTCGATATTGCCGGAGTTCGAGTGGTCGAACGATTCGTCCGTCCATCCGTAGCCGGCATGACAACTGGTGCAGCGCGGTTCGTTGGTCCGCACGTTCACGCAGTAGTTGTTGAGCACCTGGTACTTGCCGTAGGTCTCGCCGGTAGTGGCGCTCTCGTATTCCCACGTCCAGTGGA
>JBLYYS010000075.1:0-3604 GCA_048550235.1 Acidimicrobiia bacterium
CCTCGATGCGACTGAAGAATGTGGCCGCCTCTACCGGTTCATTCGGGTCCATGGGAGAACGGTACACCGAATCTCGTAATGGGCATCGAGCCGAAATCTCTTGACAAGGGAGCTTCCCTCACTTAGAACAGAACAACTCAATCGTGGAGGTTGGACCGGAAGAGGCGCGACTAACGAATACACATCATCCAGAAAGGTGGAGGGAACAGGCCCTGTGAAACCTTGGCAACCATCTCGGAGGAGAACGGTGCCAACTCCTGCCCGCACCGTGCGGGAAAGATGAGGACAGATCGACCCACGGTCGTGACCGCCTCTCCATATCGAGGCGGTTCTTCAATTGAAGCCCTCGTTTGACCCAGCGAAGGAGAGCCATGAGCTCTGAGTACAGATTCGAGACCCTCCAGGTTCATGCCGGTCAGGAACCGGCCCCGGGCACGAATTCCCGTGCCGTGCCGATCTACCAGACTTCGTCGTACACGTTCGACGATGCGGACCACGCCGCCCGACTCTTTGGACTAGAAGAGTTCGGCAACATCTACACACGGATCATGAATCCGACCACCGATGTATTTGAGCAACGGATAGCTGCGCTGGAGGGAGGCGCCGCCGCGGTCGCCACCGCTTCCGGCCAGGCTGCCCAATTCTTGGCGATTACGAATCTGGCCCAGGCAGGTGATGAGATTGTCGCGTCCAGCTACCTCTACGGCGGAACCTACAACCAGTTCAAGGTGACGTTGCCTCGTCTCGGTATCGATGTGAAGTTCGTGGAGAGCACCGAACCGGAGAATATCGAGGCTGCGATTACAGAGCGCACGAAGGCCATCTATGTCGAGTCGATTGCCAACCCGGAGTATGTCGTTCCAGATTTGCGGGCTCTGGCCGATGTCGCCCACCGGCACGGGGTGCCGCTCATCGTCGACAACACGTTCGGTTGTGCCGGATACCTGGTGCGCCCGATCGATCATGGGGCCGACGTAGTCGTGGCCTCGGCGACGAAGTGGATCGGCGGGCACGGGACTTCTATCGGCGGTGTCATCGTCGACTCAGGCAAATTCAATTGGAACAGCGGCAAATTCCCACTGTTTTCGGAACCATCTCCTGGCTATCACGGGCTGGTGTTTGGTGAGGTATTCGGCCCTGACGGTCCGTTCGGCAACATTGCCTTTGCCGTTCGGGCCAGGGTTGAGGGGTTGCGCGACCTTGGAGCTGCGCTGAGCCCCTTCAATTCGTTCCTGCTACTCCAGGGCCTCGAGACGCTCTCGTTGCGGGTTCAGAGGCATGTCGACAATGCGCTCGAACTCGCTCAATGGTTGGAGGCGCGGCCGGAAGTCGGCTGGGTCAACTACCCGGGGTTGAGTTCGCACCGCTCACATCAGAACGCACAGACCTACCTGAAGAACGGTTTTGGAGCTGTGTTGTCCTTCGGCATCGAAGGCGGCTACGAGGCCGCTAGGCGCTTCATCGATGCGGTGGAACTGGCGAGCCACTTGGCCAACGTTGGTGACGCCAAGACCCTCGTGATTCACCCTGCTTCCACGACTCATTCACAGCTCTCAGAAGCCGAGCAAGCAGCCTCGGGCGTTGCCCCCGATCTGATCCGCGTGTCGGTCGGAATCGAGCACATCGAGGATATCAAGCAGGACCTCGCGCAGGCGATCGAGCGGGGGACCGCGGAGCCTGAAGCGTGACGGCCGGGACTTCCCCGGAGACTCGATCCCGTTCGATTGGTCCGGTGCCGACCAGGTTCGCGAAGCTTGAGGATGGCTTGCGACTTCATGACGGGTCGCGGTTGGTGCCGGCCACGGTTGCCTATGAGATCTACGGGGAGATCAATGAGGATCGTTCGAACGTGATTCTCCTGTTCCATGCCCTGACCGGCAGCCAGCATGCTGCGGGGATCAACACCGGGGTGCCGGGGATCGAGAGCCGGTGGACCGATGAACTTCACATCGGCTGGTGGGACGACTTCATCGGGCCGGGAAGAGCGCTGGACACGGACGACTTCGCAGTTGTCTGTGCCAACTACATCGGAAGTTGCTACGGATCGACGGGTCCGGCTTCGACGAACCCGGAAACGGGAGAACCCTACGGATCTGGCTTTCCTCGTATCAACCTGGCAGACGTTGTCGACAGCCAGATTGCTCTTCTGGACCACCTGGGAATCGACCGGCTGCGCGCAGCCATCGGAGGTTCTATCGGTGGTTTGATGGCTCTGAGCCTCGCTACCCGCTATCCGGATCGTGTGGAGGTAGTCATCCCGATTGCCGCCGGACTGGGCGTCACCGCCTTGCAGAGAATCCACAATTTCGAGCAATCGCTGGCCATCGAGAACGATCCGCGGTTCCGCGGAGGCGACTTCTACGGTGGGCCTACTCCGGATCGCGGCTTGGCCCTCGCTCGAATGATCGGCCACAAGACGTTCGTTTCGCTCCATGCGATGGAGGAGCGGGCAAGGTCCGAGATTGTCGATCGAAACGAGACCGGTGGCTATGTCCAGATCACCAATCCACTCGAGTCGTATATGTGGCACCAGGGGACGAAGTTCGTCAAGCGGTTTGACGCCAACAGCTACCTGCACATCTTGGAGTTGTGGCAGACGTTTGATCTGCTGGGCCAGGCCGATGCGACTGATCTGACAGAGCTCTTGAGCAAGTGCATCGGTCAACAGTTCATGGTGTTCTCGATCGACTCCGATGTGTGTTTCTACCCGGATGAACAGGAGGAGCTGGCGGCGGCGCTGAAGGCGGCGGGAGTCGCAGTGCGACGCATCACCGTTCACTCCGACCGTGGTCACGATGCGTTCCTGCTCGAGCCAGGATTGTTCGCTCCCCATCTCAGGGATTCGCTCGCCGTCGATTGATCCGGTCTTTCTTCACGAAGACTTCACACAGCTACCACCCACCGGCACATATTCGACGTGGATCCTCTTGATGACATTCAAAGGAGACGAATTTGCGACGTCTTGGGGCAATCGTCGCCTTGATCCTCGTGGTTTCTGCCTGTGAAGGCCAGGTTGAGGATGAGGCGACAACTACCGACGAAACCGTGACCACAACCACTCTCAGAGATGTCGATCTGACCGCGGCCGAAGCCACGGCAGAAGACCTTCTTTCGGCTTGTGTCATCTGCGACGTACCAGATGACTACTCGGGCCCGCTTAGCCAGGTTGAGGCACAGGGACTACTGCTGGCATTGAACGACGAGTACCACGCCTGGGCGGTCTACGACCAGGTGCTCGCCGACCACGGCACCGTCCAGCCTTTTGCCAATATCCGCAACGCCGAGTCCAACCACTACACGAAACTCTCTCACCTCTTCGAAGAGTACAACCTGGCGATGCCGGATAATCCCTGGATCGAGCACGTGGACGACTTCGAGACGATTGAGATGGCATGCGTCGGGGGCGTGGAGGCGGAGGAGATCAACGCCCTTCTGTACGACCATTTGCTTTCGACCACCGACCGCGAGGAGATACTCACCACTTATGAGCGCCTTCAGTGGGCTTCGCTAGAGCGGCACCTGCCCGCGTTTGAGCGTTGTGGCGAAGGCGGGGGCCATGCCGGCGGAGGTCATGGGAATGGGCAGGGCAATGGCGCGGGCCACG
>JBLYYS010000076.1:0-7013 GCA_048550235.1 Acidimicrobiia bacterium
GATAGATTTCAGAGGCAGCGACGTCCAGGGCCAATCCGATATCCGTACCGACGCCGTAGCCGGCGCTCTCAATGGCTTCAGACAACAACTCGAGGGCGGATTCATTGGTCGGGAGGTTGGGCGCGAACCCACCCTCGTCACCGACGTTGGTCGACAGGCCGCGGCCACCGAGGACCTTCTTCAGGGAGTGATACACCTCAACGCCGGACCTGAGAGCTTCGGCGAAAGTCGGAGCGCCGGCAGGGACGAGCATGAACTCCTGGATATCGACGGAGTTGGCTGCGTGCGCCCCACCGTTGAGGACATTCAGCATCGGAACAGGTAGCACTCGTGCTGCGGGACCGCCGAGGTATCGAAAGAGCGGAATGCCGAGTTGGGCGGCCGCAGCCCTGGCAACACCGAGCGAAACGGCCAGGATGGCATTGGCCCCCAAGGAAGCCTTGTTTGGGGTGGCATCGAGATCCAGCATGATCTGGTCGATTGCCTCTTGGTGGGTGGCGTCGACGCCCATCAGTGCAGGCGCGATGGTTGTATGAATGTTCGTAACGGCCCGCGTTACGCCCTTGCCGCCGTAGCGGTCTCCACCGTCTCGAAGCTCGATGGCTTCGAGTGCCCCCGTCGATGCCCCTGAAGGAACCGCCGCCCTACCGAAACCTCCGCCAGCGAGGTGGATCTCGGCTTCTACGGTCGGGTTACCCCGGGAGTCGAGGACTTCACGGGCCCGGATTGCGCTGATTGCAGTGCCCACGGACCCTCCTTGTGGGTTCGAACCTACCATGTCGTCTCCTTGTCGCCTTGTATCTCGTCCCGCTTGGCTACTTCCCAGCGGGCATCCAATTCCTCGAGCGTCAAGCCCTCCAGCGGGCCATCTCGCTCCATCCTGCGGAACCGGGACTCAAATCGATCCCCAGCCCTCCGGGTCGCAACCTCGGGGTCAACTCCGAGGTGTCGTGCCAGGTTGACCGAAGCAAACAGCAAATCACCGAGTTCGTGCAGTGCCTCAGCGTCGGTGCGGGCTTCGGCCAGTTCGGCCAATTCCTCTCGCACCTTGTCGAAGACGGGATCAGGACCATCCCAATCGAAACCCTGTTTGGCCGCCCGATCCTGAAGCTTCTCCGCCCGGGTCAAGCCCGACAGACCCAACGGAACACCGTCGAGTTGAGATGTCCGCTCCGTCTTCTCAGCTTCCTTGATGCGATCCCAGTTGGCCAGCACCTCATCGGGAGATCCAACCTCGACGTCTCCAAATACGTGCGGATGGCGCCTGACGAGTTTCATGCGCAGCACCTCTGCCACATCGTCTATGTCAAAGGCGCCGGCCTCGGACGCCATGGTTGACTGAAAGAGGACCTGGAGGAGAACATCGCCGAGTTCTTCTTCGACATCCGCATACGCCCCGTAGTCGGGCTCCCCACCAGGTGCTTCGACCGGCAGGACCGACAATGCATGTGCCAATTCGTAGGCTTCCTCGATGAGGTTCTTCACAATGCTCTGATGGGTCTGCTCCTGATCCCAGGGGCACTCCCGTCGGAGTCGCCGCATTGTGCGGACCGCTCCTATCAACCCGCCGGGTTCAGCGTTGATGAACAAACTGGTCCGGTACCCGGCCAACTCCGGGTCCAGATCGTCGACCGTTGTGTCGATAGTCCGCTCCGTCGAGGACCGCAGATCGATGAGGACCTGCACCGGAGTTCCCTCCGGCAATACCTTCTGTAGGCGCGACCCGACATCCGCCAGCACGACCGGAAGATCCACATGCCCGATGATCGTTGGACAATCCAGGACCAGCGGATCGGGCATATCCCGGCCGTCCATGATCCGCAACCCATCGCGCAGCGGATCGACACCGACCTCGGAAACGACGGCGTCGATGAAAGACTCGGCCCCGACCACCAGCACGTCAATGTTCACCGCGCTCGCTCGTTTCTTCAGGATGGCGACCGACGACTCACCAACATAGGGGCTGCCCGGCACAGCAAACGTCACGGGTCCCAGGGCCGCCATCTCGAGTGCGCGGTCGGCTACAGCTTCGTAGACACGCTCGAAGTTGTCGGCAGACTCGTAGAGGTCGTCACATGAATCGACGCTCCGGGTGTTCGCCAGCTGACCGGCCGCGGGGTGATCGCTGGTGCGCAGCAACACCGTCCGGTCACGATCCGTCAGGTAGTGAAGGGCCCGGCCGTCGGTATGTTCGAGATCTCCCGGCCCGAGGCCGACGATGACAATCGCCGGCGTTATTGCGCCGGGGGTACGACCGTCGGGAATGGATCGAGCTCCCACGTCCCGTACTCCTCTTCCACGGTCACGTCTGCACCGCCGATCACCGCCAGCATCCAATCGCTGAGAAGGGTGGCGCTCTGTTGACTCCGAAGTCCGGCAACGATGTCGGCTCGTACCTCTTCGAGGCTCGTCTGCGTGCGCTCGCGGACCAAGATCACGTGAAAGCCGAACTGAGACTGAACTGGCCCGGTCGGAACCTCCAGATCGGCCTCGATCGTGGCGACTGCGAACTCGGCCACATAGTTGGTAGCAGGCGCGCATCCGAGGTCACCACCGGTCTCGGCAGTTCCATCGGTTCCGAGTTCAGCGGCAACGTCCTCGAACGCTTCCCCTCCCTCGATCCTATCGAGAGCCGCCTGCGCCTCTTCCTCTGTCGGCACGAGAATGTGGCTGGCACACACTTCGGTTAGAGATTGGATTGCCGCGTTGTACGAGGCCTGGATCTCGTCCTCGGTTGGCTCGGAGGCGTTGGCCGCAAGTTCTGCGCTGATCGCCTCTTCGGTGAGCTGCTCCTCGATGATGAGGGGCACCGCGTCCATGCTCAAGCCCTGCTGAGTGGCCGCTTCTTCCAGGGTTCCGCCATTTGACTCAATCTGTGCGGTCAGTTCCGCAATGGCCGTATCGAGATCGTCCTGATTGATCTCGATTCCGAACTCGTCGAACGCGGCGGCCGACACGACCTCATGCACGATGAGGGTTTGCGTCAGTTGGGCAAACAGGTCCTGAGGGGCGGTGGTCAGGTCCGGGGAAATCAGTCTCTCGACGTCGGCCGAGCTGATCTTCGTTCCTTCAACAGTGGCGACCAGCGAGCCACCGGAACAGGCAGAGGTAACAACGGCGAGCGCCATCACCAACCAAAGGATGCGTTTCAAGGATTCACCTCACGAGATTTGTCCGAACGATGGTAGGCGACTTGGGGAGGAAGGCTGTATTCGAGTTGGCGTGCCAACTTCGTCGGCACGTGTGAGTTGCTATGCAACTCAAGCTCGGCTCGTGTTCCGCTCCCCGCTTGCGGAATCCAAGTCAAGCCTGGTCGCGTTCCTCTCCCGCCTGCGGGGGAGGTGGTCTCGCCGGTAGGCGAGAGCGGAGGGGGTCTACAAGCAGAGTCGGCAGGTGCGAGTTGATACCGCTGCCGAAGCCCGGTCGCGTTCCTCTCCCGCCTGCGGGGGAGGTGGCGGCAAGCTACTGCTTGCCGCCGGAGGGGGCTGAACTCATTCCGTCCACCACCCGGCAACCACCGAGATCAGAGAGACCAGGTTCTCCTACCTTCGCTCAATCCAGATCGACGACGAAGTGAAGAGGTATCTCGCAGGAGCGAGGCTGGACGGTCTGGTTTCCTCCCCGTTCGAATCTTGACACCCAGCGTCTCCTCCCCCTTCCGAGCGAAGCGAAGGCTCGGTAAGCAACTCAACCCCGGATCGCGTTCCCGCTTCCGGGTCACAGGGAAACATGTTTCCTCCTCCGAAGGGGGAGGTGGCGGCAAGCTGCTGCTTGCCGGCGGAGGGGGCCGGCCGTCCTAGCGTCACCGGAACAGTCGACGGTCAGGTTTTCTTTGGTTTTCTTTTCTAGAAGAGTGTTTTCAAACGTTTTCTGTCACACACAAGCCGTATCTTGGAGGTATGAGACAGAAGGTTCTCGACCAACTGACAACAGACGCCCTCGAACAACAACTGATCGGACTCGAATCGATAGTCGCCCAGGCTCGAGCCCGTCAACTCACATTGCTACGGGAAGCAGATGCCCGTCAGACACCACTAGCCGACGGCTGTAGGTCTCTGCAGGAATGGACCGCCGGCCGACTGGACATCGCACCAGAAACCGCCAAGACACTCGTCACCGCTGCCCGCATACTGGCCGACCAACCAAACCTGGAGGAACGGTTAGTGACAGGGTCGGGTTCGTTTGACCGGATCAGCGCTACTGCTCAACTCGTTTCGGCAGGTGCCTCAGCCGAGCAGATCGAACAGTCAGCTGGTCTCGACATCCCTGGGATACGACGACTGACCGCTCTACATGGTCGGATGACTCGTAGAGATGAGCAGCAGGTGTTCTCAGGTCGGTTTCTGTCTATGCAACCCACATTGGATTGCACCGCCTACCGGTTGTGGGGACAACTCCCAGGAACAGACGGGGAACTAGTCGAACAAGCACTCAACACCAGGGCAGACTCCTTCCCTGCATTGCCCGATGGCAGCAGGGGAACACTTGCCCAACGTCGGGCAGACGCATTGGTATCTATCTCTCAGGATTCCCTCACCACCACCTCAGGAAACCAAGACACTCCAACCGGGCCAGTCCTGTCAGTCTTCACCACCACGGGACAAGACGGTGCGACTGGTTCAACGACAGGTTCAGGCATTGCAGTTGGAACCCAGACGGTAGAGGAGATCCTCTGCACCGGATCGGTCGAACACATCACCTTTCACAACGGACAACCCCTAGCGGCAGGCCGTACCTCACGGGTCATCACCACGAAACTGCGCCGGGCCATCCTCTACCGGGATGGTGGATGCACAGCCGACGGATGTGTCAGCCGGTATCGGCTCCAACCCCACCACATCATTCCCTGGACAGACGGCGGACCAACAGATCCAGACAACCTCACAACTCTCTGCTGGTTCCATCACCACGTGGTGATACATCAGATGGGCTACACCATCATCCCCGACTCGCCACCCGGACGACTCCGCTTCCAACGACCACCCAGCAACGGACCACCCTGACCACCAAGGTGACCCCGCACAGCTGAGGCCAAAGGCCCACAACGGCATCAATCCAGATCAGCAACCCTCCGAGGCCACTACAGCTCTACAACCCGAACACCACAACCCGCCCATAGAGGCTTCTTCAATGTGCCACCGCTCGCGGCGCGGCCATTGACTACTCCATCAACCGCCGGCACGGAGCCAGTTGCCATTCGCCAGTTGGGCAGTTCACACCGACCAGGTGGCCACCAACTCCTCGATGGCGCTCGCAATCCCAACCACTAGATCAATGTCCACCTGATCTGGAGTGTCGGCGGCTGAGTGAAACAGCTCTCCGAGCATTTCCTGAACGTGCTCGGTGGTGATGGCCAATGCAGGCCTACCGCGCATAGCGAAGATCGCGTGATCGCTCTGAAACCACTCGGGCCCGCGCATGAAGTCATCTCTCGACTCGAAGACACCTTCTACATGGCCGGCCAGGCTGCCCTCGATGTTGTATGTCGAGTAGGCCGAACGTCCGGATCGGTAGCCGGCACCATCGATATTGATCACCAGAGGGATGTCATCCAGCGCATCTCCGTGATGTCCCAGCCAGGCCAACTCCCCTGGGGCGGCATAGTGGTCCTCCCCATTCACAGCCAGGAGCTCAACACCTACCGGTAGATCCGGGTGCCGCATTTCATTGAGTAGCTCCGCCAGCAGCAGAAGCACAACGACGCCCGTGGCGTTGTCGACCGCACCGGGCGTGCCCGGTTTGGTGTCGATATGGGCGATCACCGTAACCCGAGGCGACTGCGGTCCCCTCGTCGCGACTACGTTGCGAGCTCGACTCGGGATGCGCCGGGAGCGCAGTTCTACCGTCGCGACCAGCCCCTCACCGTCCAAGAGCGATTTGGCGTCATCGGGTCGGACACTCGCAGCCGGAATCTCGAAGTCACCGTCCTCAATGAGCGGGAAGGGGTCGAGGGCGCCGCACAACTCGGGATACTTGCCGGTGACTCCGATCACAGCGGCCGGAGCACCTGCCTCCAGGAGGCGAATGATCTCAGCATGCTCGTCGGACCCGTAGAACGGAAAGGCCTTCGGTGTCAACGGCTCAGACGCCAACTCCCCGGCCAACACTGCAACCGACCCTGCGAGCTCAGCCTGCTCCAGATCCTGCAGGGTGCGCAACACTCGAACCGGGCCGGTTGCCTTCACACCAAGGCCATAGGGGCTGGGAGTGATGTCGATTGAATCCCCGCCGATCGTCAACTCGCCGCCATCGGTATCCCAATCGAGACAATCGAACTCCTGAAACTCAACGTTCCAACCGGATTCCTCCATTGCCTTGGCCACGAGTGCCACGGCTTCATCGTTCCCCACGCTCCCGGGCCGACGGTCGGGAACCACGGAACACAACGATTCGAGACGGCGGGCCGCTCGAAGAGCTTTCGCAGATCCGGAGGTAGGCACAGTGTCACGATATCGGAAAGCGTGCCGCCGACCGAACCTGGCGGGAGTGCGGGCACTTGATCGACACCTGCACCCGATCAGAATGATCCGGTTCCTTCGCCTCTATTCAGCTCACGCCATCAGTTGCCATGATTCGTGGAGAGTGATCGTGCAAATCGGACATGTACAGATGTTCTGTCGAAGCAAGGACGGATGGGCGTAACCGACACCTCCAGGCGGTTTCAGGTGCTCTATGAACTGCACCATCCAGACGTGCTCGCCTACTTCCTTCGTCGGCTAGATCGAAACGACGCTATTGATGCCACCGCAGATGTGTTCCTCACCGCATGGAGGCGCATCGAAGACGTGCCGGAGGGTACTGAGGCTCGCCTCTGGTTGTTCGGAGTCGCACGCAACACCCTCCGAAATCAGCGGCGATCCAGCCGCCGCCTGCTCAGACTCGTTGCACGGGCGGCCGGAACACGAGCTGAGATAGAGCCGCCGCCCGACGATCTCGTCTTGCGTCGGACACAAGACGGGGAGCTACTCGCAGCCCTGGATCGCCTTCGTTCGAACGACAGAGAGGTACTGAAA
>JBLYYS010000077.1:0-2535 GCA_048550235.1 Acidimicrobiia bacterium
AACCATTGGAGCTGGTCGCTGGTGAGGGCGGCAACTGCCCTTTCTGCATGGGTCCGAGGATCATCCGGGTCCGGAATCGTTGATGGAGCGTTGTCCCGCAATCTGCATTTGTCCGGTCCGACCACGGGATCGTGCCAGACGACGATCTGTCCATCGGCACTGAAATGCAGATCCAGTTCGAGTGTTGTGACGCCAAGATCCAGAGCGGTCTCGAATGCCGGGAGTGTGTTTTCCGGGCTGAGGCCTCTGGCCCCACGATGGCCCTGCACGTCGAAATCGGCGACGATCGGGGTGGGAGGCAGTACGTCTCCTCCGGAGGCGCCACAGGCCTCGAGGAGGAGCAGGGCGAGCGCGAACACGGCCAGTCTGCGGCTCATTCTGCTACTTCGGATCTGCAGGTCTGCACCCATCAAACCTACCGGACACCGCGGAGCCAAGGAATTGCTCCGCCCCGGCGGCATGCTGCGCCGCACAAGTATGTTGGTGGAGCGGATGCCGGAAGCTGTTCCTCCGGCATCCGCTGATATCAGCTCAGATCAAGCCAGATCGAAGCGATCGAGGGTCATCACTTTGTCCCAGGCGGCTACGAAGTCCCGCACGAAGCTCTCTTCGCCGTCGGAGCTTCCGTAGACCTCGGCGATGGCACGCAGTTCAGAGTTCGAGCCGAATACCAGGTCGATTCGAGTGCCCGTCCACAGCTGCTCGCCGGTCTCGCGCGAGCACCCCTCGAACACATCTCCCGCCTCTGACAAAGGCTTCCACTCGGTGCCGATATCGAGCAAGTTGACGAAGAAGTCGTTGGTCAACGTCTCAGGCCGGTCCGTGAAGACCCCGTGCTGGGATTGGGCAACGTTGGCATTCAATGCTCGTAACCCACCGAGAAGCACAGTCATCTCGGGTGCGGACAGATTCAGCATGAATGCCTTGTCCACGAGGAGATGCTCGGCCGCCACACCTTCAGTCTTTAGGAGGTAGTTCCTGAATCCGTCGGCCATCGGCTCCAGCAACGCGAACGACTCTACGTCGGTCTGCTGCTGTGAAGCATCGGTGCGCCCCAGAGCAAATGGGACCTGCACGTCGTACCCGGCCCGCGTGGCCGCCGCCTCAACGGCCGCGCAGCCGCCCAGCACGATGAGGTCGGCCAAGGAGACCCTCTTGCTGCCGGATTGCGAGTCGTTGAACCGCTGCTGGATCGTCTCCAGCGCGCCAACGACCTGCGGCACTCCGGAGGACAAGTTGACGTCCCACTCAGCCTGTGGCGAGAGTCGGATACGAGCTCCGTTGGCGCCTCCCCGCTTATCCGTGTTTCGATATGTGGAGGCAGACGCCCAGGCGGCGGAGACCAGTTGTGAGATCGACAGCCCCGACTCCATGATCTCGGTTTTGAGGGCCGCGATATCGGCCTCGTCGATCAGGTCGTGGTCGGCAGCAGGGACGGGGTCTTGCCAAATCAATTCCTCGTTCGGTACCCACGGCCCGAGATACCGGGCGACGGGCCCCATGTCACGGTGCAGCAGCTTGAACCAGGCGCGGGCGAAGGCATCGGCGAACTGGTCGGGATTCTCGTAGAAACGCTGCGAGATCTCCTTGTAGACCGGATCGAACTTCAGCGCCAGGTCCGTAGTCGCCATGATTGGGAGGACCCTCTTTGACGGGTCATGAGCCGCAGGAGGCATGTCCTCTTCGGCGATGTTGACCGGGTGCCACTGGAAGGCTCCGGCCGGGCTCTTGGTCAGGTCCCAGTCGTACTTGAGCAACAGTTCGAAGTAGCCGTTGTCCCACTGGATTGGGTTGGTGGTCCAGGCGCCCTCGAGACCACTCGAGATGGTGTCGTCGCCCTTGCCGCTCCCGAAGCTGGAGGTCCAGCCGAAGCCCTGTTCGGTGAGGCCGGCACCTTCGGGTTCGGCACCAACGTACTCCTCGGGGTCGGCAGCACCGTGAGTCTTCCCGAAGGTGTGACCGCCGGCGATCAGCGCCACGGTCTCCTCATCGTTCATGGCCATGCGAGCGAAGGTCTCTCGGATGTCGGAAGCAGCGGCAACGGCACTTGGGTGGCCGTTGGGGCCCTCGGGGTTGACATAAATCAAACCCATCTGAACCGCACCGAGCGGTCTCTCGAGGTCGCGATCGCCGCTGTATCGCTCGTCGCCCAACCAGGTTGTCTCCGGTCCCCAGTAGACGTCCGCTTCTGGTGCCCAGATATCCTCGCGGCCACCACCGAAGCCGAAGGTCTTGAAACCCATCGTCTCCAGCGCACGGTTGCCAGCGAAGATCAGCAGATCTGCCCACGAAATCTTCCGGCCGTACTTCTGCTTGATCGGCCACAGCAGCCGGCGAGCCTTGTCGAGGTTGACATTGTCCGGCCAGCTGTTGAGCGGCGCGAAACGCTGCGCACCGCTGCCTCCGCCGCCCCGGCCATCGAACGTGCGGTAGGTGCCGGCGGCATGCCAGGTCATTCGGACAAAGAGCGGCCCGTAGTGTCCGTAGTCCGCGGGCCACCAGTCCTGGGACTGGGTCATCAGCGCATCCACGTCT
>JBLYYS010000078.1:0-20490 GCA_048550235.1 Acidimicrobiia bacterium
AGCAATCCGGGAACCTACTACCTCACGCGCGGATGGCTCGATATCGGCGAGGACCCACTCCACGAGTACGAACGCATCGTCGAACGGCGTGGCGTCGAGTTCGCAGAGCGAGTCATCGACTCCCTATACGGGAACTACCGGCGCCTTTGCCTGCTGGCGTTTTCCGCCGAGGACATGGCCGACCTTCGTACGCTGGCAGCTCCCATCGTCGAGTTCTGCCAAGACCGTTGGGACGTCGCGTATGAGGAGGTGGTCGGTGACTCGTCGCTCATCGAGAGCTTGCTGTGGACGGAGGCATCGGACGATTCCAGGTTCCTGCGCGTTTTGCCCGGGGGAGAGGTGACCCAGGATATGTTCCTCGAATGATCAGGTGCCGGTGTGAGTCTCGCCGAGGTATTCCGTGATCAAGTCTCCCGCCTCACTCCGAACCTTCTCCAGCGAATCGGGATCGGCGAGGAGGCCGCGCAACATCAGAGAGGCCGAGGCCTCGGGGTGGAACGGGCGACGGGCCTGGTCGGTGGTTAGGAACAGGTTCGACCTCGCCAGGAATCCGCTGACCATCTGCAGTGCCAGCCAGGGGTCAACGTCGAGAAACTGACCAGACTCCTGGCCTTGACGTATCAGGTCGCTGGTCAACATGTCGAACTGCCCGAGCAGGTCGCGAAACGTTGCCAGCTCTGGGTCGTTCAGGGCCTCGAAGCTGATGTATGCGCGCATGTCATAAGGGGAGTCCATCTCGCGGAGCACCTCGCCGGCAATCATTGCGAACAACTTGGCGCCTGGCGTGCCGTCACGGGCCATCAGTTTCTCGAATCCTCGCAAGGCGGGGATGAGGTCAAATCGATACAACTCTTCAACAATTGCCCGCTTGGTGGGGAAGTGGAAGAAGAGCGATGGTTGGCTGATTCCCACTGCGGATGCGATGTCTCTCGTGGTCGTACCCCGGTAGCCGTGCAAAGCGAGCAGGCGAGATGCCTCGATCAGGATGCGCTGCCGGGTATCGGGTTCGCCGTCAGTTGCTGCTTTCAACATGTCTGCTCCAGATCCGAAGTTGATCCCTTCATCGACAGTCTATCTATCATTTGATAGGCTGTGTTGTGTCGTCAGCCCCCGCAGGAAAGGTAGCCATGACAAGGGTCAATTCGTGGAATGAGTGGGATCCCCTCAAACACGTGGTTGTGGGTCGGATCGACAGCCGGATGGTTGGGGCGCCGGAGGCCGGGATGGTCCTCGATCTGCCGGAACTCGGGCTCAAGCCCGGAGAGTGGACTCCGATTCCCGACAAGTATGTGGAGAAGGCTCACGAGCAGATGGAGAGCTTCGCTGCGATGCTCGCCGGTCGGGGGATCAGGGTTGATCGGCCTACCTCGATGGACGACCGCCAATATGTCCGCACGCCGGATTGGGAATGCGACCACATGTTTGGGACGATGCCACCGCGCGACATCCTCATGGCGCACGGAAACGAGATTCTCGAGGCGACGATGTCTCAGCGGGCTCGCTGGTTCGAGTTCCTTGCCTACAAGCCGCTCCTCGAGCAGTACTTCAAAGACGATCCAGAGTTCCTCTGGGAAGCCGCACCGAAACCCCGCCTGTCGGATGAGTCCTACGTCCCCGGCTACTGGGACGACTTCTTCAACACCTGGTCCGAAGAAGAGTTGACCGCCCGGATGGAGCACTTCGAGTTCCACCTGACTGAGAAGGAACCGCTGTTCGATGTCGCAGACGCCATGCGGTTCGGCAAAGACATCTTCATCCAGCACTCCGGACCGAGCAACAATGCCGGCATCGACTGGTTCAAGCGTCACTTCGAGTCCCGCGGGTTTCGGGTTCACGTGCTCGCCTTCGGTGGGACCGTCCAACCGTGGCACATCGATGTGACGATCGTTCCGCTCCGCCCCGGTCAATTGATCGTCAACCCGAATTATCCCTCGCTCGTACCCGAGTTCCACGAACTCCTGAGAATCAACGATTGGGAGATCATCGATGGAGCTCCAGTCTCCGGCGCGAAACAGCCGCCGTATTCGATGTGCCATGAGTCACTCGGGTACAACGTCTTCTCCATCGATCCGGACACGATTTGTGTTGAAGCCAATGAGAAGGCCTTCATGGAGCAACTGGACGGACTGGGGTTCGACGTGGTTCCTGTGGACTTCATCGACGTATCGATGTTCGGGGGCGCTCTCCACTGCGCAACACTCGACGTTGAACGCGAAGGTGACATGGTGGACTACTTCCCCAAGCAGATACCCGGCTTCTGATACAGGACTCTGAACGAAACCACCGCAACAGCATGAAGGGACCAACCCGGACATGACGGACTACATGAGCACAGAAACCCCGGCCGTTGTCGAACGCGACAAACGGCACCACCTCCACCCATATCAGGTGTTCGACAGTTTTGCGGAGGAAGGTGCGCTACCCATTGCCTCCGGTCATGGGGCCTACATCACCGATACCAACGGCAAGCGGTATGTGGATGCGGTAGGTGGCCTGTGGTGCACGAATATCGGACTGGGTCGCGAAGACATGGTCGAAGCCATCGCCGATCAAGTCCGCAAGCTGGCCTATTCGAATCCATTTGTCGATATGACCCACATTCCGGCCGCGGATCTGGCTACCAAGCTGGCCGAACTGGCCCCCGGTGACCTCAACCACGTTTTCTTCTGCACCGGCGGTTCGACCGCCAACGATCAGGCCTATCGGATAGCTCAGTTCTATCAGGCTGTGCGCGGCAAGCCGGAGAAGAGACACGTCATCTCGCGGGTAGACGCCTATCACGGTCAGACCTATGCGGCAGTGTCGATCGGCGGCAAGCCCGGCGATCGTATCGAAGAGTTCGAATTCCTCGACAACGTTCACCATCTGAGCTCTCCCAATCAGTACCGATACGGCAAGGGCCAGTCCGAGAAGGAGTTCGGGGATCAGCTCTATGCGGAGTTCACTGCCAAGGTCGATGAACTCGGCGGACCCGAGTATGTCTCGGCCTTCTTTGCCGAGCCGATCATGGGTGCCGGAGGTGTAGTCCCACCGCCCGACAACTACCTCAAGTGCATCTGGGAGTACTGCCGGGAGAACGACATCCTCTATGTCTCCGACGAGGTTGTCACCGGCTTCGGGCGAGTGGGCGAGTGGTTCGCCTCCGAGGCACTATTCGGCATTCAGCCCGACATCATCACTTCGGCGAAAGGCCTCACCTCCGGATACATTCCGCTTGGCGCCACGATCTTCTCGGACCGGATCTTCGACGTCATTTCGGATCCGGGCCAGGGTCGCTACCTACCGATGGGGCTCACCTACGCCGGGCACCCGGTGGCCTGTGCGGCCGCACTCAAGAACATCGAGATCATCGAGACTGAGGGCATTCTCGAACACGTGCGCGACGTTGGGCCTTACCTGATTGAGCAACTCGAGACGCTGAAGGATCTCCCGATGGTCGGCGACGTGCGCGGCTCGCATCTGATGGTGTGCATAGAGTTTGTCCGCGACACCGAGAGCGGAGAGCCATATCCCTATCAGGTCGATATCGGCAAGAGGGTCTCCAATGAGTGTGACGAGCTTGGTCTGATCGTCCGACCGGTGGAGAACCTCAACATCATGTCGCCACCGCTCATCATCACTCGCGAAGACGTCGACTTCATCGTCGCGACCCTGCGGGAGGCGATTCCGCTGGCTCACAGTGCCGCGGAAGAGATGATGGTCGAACTCGGAGAGGAATGAGGACACCGATGTCGAGCTTTGAACTGATCACCCGTATCGATGACCCGCTGCCGTCTCCCGCCCGCGCCGAACCACCTACCGGCCGCGGTGTGCTTCGAATCGGCGCTGTCCAGTGTGCCTGGAGTCCAGATCCGGTGGCACATCTGGCGACTCTCGAGGACGGGATTCGGATGGCGGCGGCTGAGGGAGCCACGGTGATCTGCCTGCAGGAGCTGACGCTGGCTCCGTATTTCGCGACCGGTCCCGACAATCAGGAAGCGGCCGCCGAGTTTGCGGAAGTGGTCGGAGACGGCCCGACTTCGGAGTTCGCTGCCCGGATGGCGGCGGAGACCGGCTCCGTGATTCACGCTTCGTTGTACGAATACGATCCGGACGGGATGGGGTTCAATACGGCCATCGCCATCGACCCCCAAGGTGAGGTTTTAGCTCGCACCCGCAAGGTGCACATCCCCCAGTTCAGCTTCTACCACGAGGACCGCTACTTCGCTCCGGGAGACACCGGCTTCCCCGTCATCGACATCGATGGCGTCGGCTTCGCATTCCCCACCTGCTGGGACCAGTGGAACCCGGAACTGGCGCGAATCTACTCGCTCGACGGCGCAGAGGTGATCGTCTACCCAACCGCTATCGGTTCTGAGCCACACCTCGAGGATCTGGACACCAAGCCCTTCTGGCAACAGATCATCACCGCCAACGGCCTGGCCAATGCCACCTTCATGGTGGCAATCAACCGGATCGGCACGGAGGGTCCGTTGACGTTCTACGGATCCTCATTCATTTCTGATCCGTATGGCCGGGTCGTGGTCGAGGCACCTCGGGACGAACCGGCGGTCCTGGTCGCCGATCTCGATCTTGATCAGAGAAGAGACTTCATGACTTTCGGCCTATTCGAGACCCGGCGCCCCGATCTGTACCGAAGGCTGGTGGAGTAGGCGGAAGCGGGCTCGTTGCTCGGTGCTGACAGTGCCGATCCGCCCTGCTCGGTCGTGTGCTTGTTCGTTCGGGATCTGGTGATCGGAGTGGGCCGACTCTATTCGGCGACGTCGCTGCCGATGGCCAACTCCCACCGGTTGCCCTCGGGGTCGGAAACGTAACCGCTGATGCCACCCCACTCCCGACGAACCGGTGGGGACACGACCGAAGCTCCAGCAGCAACTGCCGCGTCATACATCGCTCGAAGCTCGGATTCGGAGTCGACGTTGATGGCGAGTGTGAAGCCGTTCCATCTCTGCTGTGGCACAGGTTCTCCCGGCGCCGCTTCCCGGCCGAGAAGGTCGCGCGGGTATAGAGACAGGAGCCACCCGCCGACATCGAAAGCAGCCCACGCTTCAGACGCACCTTCGGTCTCGGACCATCCCCAACCGCGGTAGAAGGCACGGAGTGACGAGAGGTCCCGTACGCCAAGAGTGACTATGGACACGTTCTGTGGAATCGCCATGTCGGGATGCTACGTCATTGTCGCGGGTCCGGATTGTGCCCACTCACCGGTAGGAGGCGTGGTCGAGCGGTAGCCGCGGCAAGTTGCCAGCCGCAACGAGCTCATCAGTGCCGATATGGGCGTTCCCGTGCCAGCCGGGGGGTAAAAAGATTCTGTGAGATCCGAGTTGCGTAGCATCTCGCACTTCCCTACAGACTCGGCTCGCCCCATCCGCTTCGCAACAGAAGCTGCGAACAACCTCCCCCAATGCCGCTTCGCTCCTGGGGAGGAAACGCTATCCGAGTTACGAGCGGTTTCAATCAGGCTGGCTTCGGTCACCGCTCGACGAGCCCGTCCCGTCGATAAACCTCGGTGCCCTCGAGAATCGTCAGGTCAACTCGAGCCTTGGCGATGGCGGCTTCGGGAATCTCAAACAGATTCAGATCCAGCACGATCAGGTCGGCGAGCTTGCCGACCTCGATGCTGCCGAGATCGTTCTCGCGGTGGCTCGCGTATGCGCCGTTGATCGTGTAGGCAGCGATCATCGTGTCGAGGTCGACGCACTCATCGGCGTTGAAAGCTGGCCCTTCGTCGAGTTCGGGATCCATTCGGCGGACTCCCACGGAGATGGCATCGAGTGGGTTGAGGCTGGTGACGAACCAGTCGCTTCCGCCGACCAGCCGGCCGCCGGATCGGTGCACGCTGCCGAGGAGGAAGTGAGTGCGGTCGGTTCGTCCGGGCCCGAGGATCTCGCGGTACCACTGCTTGTGGACGTCCTCCTGAGCCCAGAATGGCTGGAAGTTGGCCATGACGTTGAGTTCGGCGAAGCGCGCCACATCGTCGGGGTCGATCATCTGCAGGTGGCAGATGTGATGGCGATTGTCTGCTTCTCCGTTTATGCGGCGGGCGGTCTCGTAGGCATCCAGAACCATTCGCGTACCGCGATCGCCGATGGAATGTGTGTGTACCTGGATGCCCTGGCTATCGAGCCAGGTGACGTACTCGTCTAGTTGGTCCTGGGTATAAAAGGGGACCGCCTCTTCGTTCCACTCCTCTATGAGGTACGGCTCGAGCAACACAGCCGAGCCATATTCGAGGACGCCGTCGATGTAGACCTTGACCGAATCGACGTCGATCCGGTCGCGCCGAAACTGGTCGCGGCTGAGGACGCAGTCGTAGATACGGTCGTCGAATGTACCCGGTTGCCAATTGTTTGGTGATAATCCTGCTCGCAGCCGGATGTTCAGCTCACCCCGATCCGCCAATACCACATACGGGGCGATCATTCCGGCATCGAGGCCCGGCTCGATCACCGACGTGATGCCGAAGCTGTGCGCCAGCGAGATCCCGGCTTTGAGGCCCGCTATTTGCCTGTCGAGTCCGACGTCGGGCATCACGTCCTTGACCAGTTGGGCGGCATAGTCCATCAGCCATCCGGTGGCTTCGCCGGTTTCCGGGTCACGCTCGATGCGCCCTGCCCGCGGGTCCAGTGTGTCGTCGGTGATTCCGGCCAACTCCAGTGCAGCGGAGTTGACCCATGCGGAGTGTCCGTCCATGCAGTTGAGAAATACCGGGTGATCCGGAGCGAGCTCGTCCAGCCAGCGTTTATTCGGAGCTTGGATGAATGCACTGTCCCAGCCGGATCCACGAATCCACCCGGAAGCGTCCGGTCCTTCCTCCTCGATGTACGTCCGAATCGCCGCCAGCACATCCGCGGGTTCCTTGATTCCGGCCAGGTTGCAGTCCAA
Organism: Acidimicrobiia bacterium; assembly: GCA_048550235.1. GTDB lineage: Bacteria > Actinomycetota > Acidimicrobiia > Spongiisociales > JAHEDJ01 > JAHEDJ01. The sequence continues at coordinate 6,886 of JBLYYS010000078.1, forward strand.
CTCCTGCAGGCCGCCTGAAGCCAGATGGACGTGACTGTCAAAGAAGCCGGGCAGCATCATCCGCCCGTCTAGATCGGTCACCTCGGTCTCGGGGCCGATGTATGCCTCGAGACCGGCTTCGTCGCCCACGTAGATGATTCTGCCGTTGCCAACCGCCACCGCTCCAGCCCAGCTCCTGAGCTCGTCGACTATGTAGACCCGGCCGTTGCGAAAGACTCTGGAAGCGATGCTCGAGACCATTGTCAGGTCAGCTCAGCATGTCGTGGGTCACTACTCCGTCGCACATGGTCATCACAACTGGAGAGGCAGCAATCTCGTGAGTCGGGATCTCGAAGAGGTTGCGGCCCAGGACCACCAGGTCGGCCGCCATGCCGGGACGCAGACTGCCGGTCACGTCACCCAATCCGAGTTGATAGGCCGACGAAGCCGTCATTGCGCGAATGGCCTCGGGCAAGGAGAGGGCTTCATCGATCGGGGGGAGAGCGTCACCGTCGGTCGCGCCGGCCAGCCGGCGGGTGACTGTAGACTCGATTTGAACGAGAGGGCGGTACGTCGACACGTACGCAGACGCCGGGTAATCGCTACCCAGGGTCACGACGACGCCCATGTCTACGGCCGACCGCAGCGGATATTGACGCAGTGCCCGGTCGCCCAAACGCGACAGCATGACCTCGTGGAAAGGATCCATGGCGATCCACTGGCCACTGGTCTGGTACACGACCCCCAGGTCACGGAAGCGGGGGAGATCGACCGGATCCACCAGGTGGGCGTGACAGATCGCGTGTATCACACCGGAATCACCATTGGCGCTGCGGGCTGCCTCCACGGCGTCGAGGGCCACCTGCACCGCCCGGTCGCCCAGCGCATGGAAGTGACAGATCAGGCCTGCGGCGTCGGTCTCCTGTGTCCATCGGAAGAGATCCTCTTTCGAGGATGCCAGGGGCCCATCGCTCTCCGGTTTGTCGTGGTAGGGCTCCAAGTAGGCCGAGGTGTGGGCCTCGGTGACCCCATCCACGAACATCTTCAGCGTGTTGACCCGCACCTTGGGCGAGCTGTACTCCCTCTCGGCAGCGCGGAGAATCTCGACACAGTCGACCGGATCGAAGAAGGCCACCTTGGAAGCCGTCACTTTCAGCTTGAGCAGGCCTTCGCGATCGAGGTCATGCAACCATTGCCAAGCGTCGCGTTCGTCGAACACGAAGACGCCCGGGTCGTAGTGCCCCGTCAATCCGGCGGCTGCGTAACTTGCCTGCGCCTTGATGTACTCCAGGCGTGCATCTTCCGAGTTGGGGGAAGCGATCGCATCCCGCACCATTTCCATCGCCTCGGCCTCGAGCACCCAACCGGTCAACTCCCCGGCTGCATCGCGCCCGAAGGTCGCGTAGCCGGGTACGGGATCCGGCGTGTCCCGGGTAATCCCGGCCGCCTCCAAGGCTGCTCCGTTGACCCAGAGGGAATGGCTGTTGATCTCGCGCAGGACAACGGGATTGTCGCCGAAGATCTCGTCGAGAATGTCCTTGTGAGGTCCCTTCGGGAAGATATGGGACCGCCATCCACCGCCCATGATCACATCGGGAGTCTGGTCGGCCGCCTCCAGGACGGCCCGAACCTCTTCGAGCGTGTCGCACTCGGACAAGTCGATTCCCCGCGCCTCAAACGGGCCTTCGGTCAAGTGCGAATGCGAGTCGATGAATCCCGGCAGTACCAGGTGATCGGCAGGGAGATCGATGACCTGCGTGTCAGGACCGATCAACCCCTCGATCGCCCTTTCACTGCCGACCACTGTGATCACATCGGCTTGAACCGCAATGGCTTGCGCCCAAGGCCGGCCGGGGTCGACGGTGTACACCGGTGCGCCGCGAAAGACAACATCGGCGTAGTCCATGACTAGTCCTTCCAGGCAAAGTGGCAGGCGGCCCGTTGCGCCGGGTCCGACCCCAGCAGTTCGGGTTCGCTCTTTGCACAGATCTCTGCGGCGAGCGGGCATCTGGGCCGAAATCTGCATCCAGATGGCAGATCGAGCGCACTGGGCGGCTCGCCCTTGAGTGCGGACTCACCCGGCTCCTTCTTGACTCCAAACTTCGGCGCGGCCGCAATCAAGGCTTTGGTATACGGATGTTGAGGATCCTCGAACATGTCGGCCGTCGGTCGGTCTTCGACGGCATTGCCGAGATACATGACGATTACGCGGTCGCTTACGTACCGAACAACGGCCAGATCGTGGGAGATGAACATCAGCGTGAGGCCGAGGTCCTCGCGGAGTTGATTCAGCAGGTTGAGGATCGGGGCCTGCACGGACACGTCGAGAGCGGCTACGGCTTCGTCGGCGATGAGAACATCGGGTTCGAGGGCCAGAGCTCGGGCGATCCCAACTCGCTGCCGCTGTCCACCGGAAAGGCTGCGGGGTCGGGCCTTGAGCAGCGACTGGGGGAGTTCAACCAGCCGGAGTAGCTCAGCGCAACGGTCGGCGATCTTCTCTTTTGGCACGATCCGATGCACTCGCAGGAGTTCTGCCAAGGTGCGCTCGACCGTATGCGAAGGGTTCAGCGAGGAGCTTGGGTCTTGAAAGACCATCTGAACGCGGCGCCGCGTCGCTCGGTCGCGCCGCTGCGTCAACTCGACGCCGTCGAGTGAGATCGATCCGGCAGATGCGGACACCAGGCCGGTGATTGCTTTCGCCAGGGTGGACTTTCCGCAGCCCGATTCGCCCACGATGCCGATCGATTCGCCTCGATCTATGCCGAATGAGATGTCGTCGACGGCGACGAGATCCGGGATCGGGTGGCCGCGCAGCCGAGCGACCAACGCTGAGCCGACCCGGAACTTCACGGTGAGATCCTGAATGTCGAGAAAAGCGGTCATGAGTTCCCGCCGCCGGTTAGCTCGGGATGTATGCAGGCGGTCGTGCGTCCGTCCGCGACGAGAGTCAGTTCGTAGTCGGCCGTGTGGCAATCATCGCGGGCGTATTTGCACCGAGGAGCGAATCGGCAGCCGGCGGGGAAGTTGCTCGGGTCCGGCGGATGTCCCTCGATTCCAACCAGCTTCTCAGTGGTTGCTCCGAACGTAGGCACAGAGTTCATCAATGCCTCGGTGTAGGGGTGCTTGGGGTTTGTGAAGAGGTCATCGACCGGCCCGGTCTCGACGACCTGCCCGGCGTACATTATTGCCAACCGGTCGCATAGCTCACCGAGGACGGCTAGATCGTGGGAAACAAAAACCACCGCGGTATCAAGCCGCTCGCGGATGTCCTGCAGCAAACCGAGGATTTGATCCTGGATGGACACGTCCAGAGCCGTCGTCGGTTCGTCGCACAGTAGGAGCTTGGGCTCAGTCGAAAGGGCCATGGCGATCATTACCCGTTGTCGCAATCCTCCGGAGAGTTGATGCGGCCACATCTTGGCCCGCCGCTCCGGTGAAGGGATGCCGACCTGCCGCATCAACTCGATCGCCCGTTGGCGTCCCGCGGCCTTGCTCAGTCCCTGGTGGATGCGGGGACCTTCGGCAATCAGGTCGCCAACCTTCATGGTGGGATTCAGTGCAGTCATCGGCTCCTGGAAGATGAGGCCGATGCCGTGGCCCTGAACATCCGCCGAGGTGTAGGGGATCGGTTCTTCCTTGTCCAAGGCGAAACGAAGATCTCCGTCGACGATGGCTCCGGGCGGCAACAGCCCGATTATCGATTTGAGGGTCAAGCTCTTGCCGCATCCCGACTCGCCGGCGATTCCGAGAGCCTCTCCGCGATCCACTGAGAGCGATACTCCGGTCACCGGTGTGATCGGTTGGCCGGCCCGCTCCAACGTCACGCTCAGATCCGCTACCTCCAGAATCCGATCGCTCATCCGTGGAGTCCTTCCTCGAGGCCCTCACCGATGAGTGAGAGCCCGAGACCGATGCCCACAATGAGAAGCCCCGGCACTGTAGCGAGCCACCAGTTTGTGCGGATGTACTGCTGTCCATCGGCGATCATCGCACCCCATTCGGGGGTGGGCGGGGGTATCCCGAGGCCCAGGAACGAGAAGGAGGCTAGGGCGAGCGTGGCAAAAACAATGTCACTGGGCAGGTAGATCACTGTTTGGCTTATGGCATTCGGAAACACATGTGCGGCAAGGATTCGCATTCTGCCAAGTCCGGCTACCCGCGCCGCATGCACGTAATCGAGATCGCGAACCCGCAGCACCTCGCCGCGGATGATCCGGGCGTAGACCACCCAGGCCAGCACAGTGAAAGCGATCAGGATCGAGCTTGCTCCCTGACCCAGGGCGAACACGAGAACGATCACCAGAATGTAGGCAGGGAAGGCCTGCACGACGTCGGCGGTTCGCATGACGACTGTATCGACCCACTTGCCGAAAAACCCGGCCAGGGCTCCGAGAACGGTTCCGAGGATGGCCGGGAACAACGCGCCGAGGAAACCGATCGGGAGGTCGACGCGGAACGCGTAGAGCATTCTGGAGAAGACGTCGCGCCCTAACTCGTCTGTACCCAGCAGGTGGTCGGCCGATGGCGAAACCAGCCTGTTGGCAGGTTCAATGGCGAGAGGATCGTAGGGGGCCAGGACTGGTGCGAACAACGCAATCAGGACGTACACGAGAACGATGGCACCGCCCACCCATACCTTTTTCGGCATTCGTCGCCAGATCGACCGCTCGTCGATTGGCCCCTTCGCTTCGGCTGGAGGGGTCGGTTCGGGTGGCATAGAGCTTGGGTCGTAGGTCAAGATCCGATCTCCACACGAGGATCGAGGATCGCCGTGACTATGTCGGCAATGAGATAGACGGCCACCACGATGAGAGCGAACAAGAGGGTGTAGCCCTGCACCGTGGGCAGGTCTCTGCTCCGGGCGGCGATTACGATGCCTTGGCCGACTCCGGGCAGGGCGAACGTCGTTTCGATTACGACCGCTCCGAACAGCAAGAAACCGACTTCGATTGACAGCAGAGTGACACCTGGGCCTGCCGCGTTGCGAAGCAGGAAGCGCCGTACAAGTCGGCCGCCGCCGACGCCGATCGAGCGAGCGGTGCCCACGTATTCGGACTCCATGACCGAGATGATGGATGCGCGTAGACCACGGATGATGAACGGCGAAGACGCTATCGCCAGAGTCAACGCCGGCAAGAGGATTGAGCGCACGTGCTCGCCAAACGTGTCTCCGAAGCCGCCTGGCGGGAAGAAATCGAAGCGCAACGCCACGAGCAATAGCAGTATGACCCCCGTCCAGAAGGACGGCATGCTCATGCCCACCAAACCCAAGCCACGAATGACATGATCGGTCGGCTTGTCCTTTCGTAACGCTGCGAGCACGGCCACCGGCACGCTGATGAGCAAAGTCAGTAGGACGCCTGCCGTCAGTAGCCAGGCCGTCACGACGATCCGCGGGGCGATGATGTCTCCGACTGGTTGGCGCGACTTGTAGGAGTAGCCCAGATCGCCAGTCAGCACGTCACCGACATACCGGCCGTACTGAACCAAGACCGGATCGTTCAGCCCGAGGTCCTCGCGGGCTTCTTCTAGTTCAGCCTCCGAGGCGCGCAGACCAACAATCTGACGGGCCGGGTCACCGGGTGTGATCTGGAGAACCAGAAACACAACCAACACAATCCCGAACAGCATCGGAATCATCTGTAAGAGACGTTGTGCTATGAACCCGAATCGTCCCAGAGTCTTCCCCTTTCAGTGAAAAAAGGCCGGTACCGCGGACTACACGGTACCGGCCTCTCACAGGTCTAGCTACCAGGGGCGACCGTGTCGTAGTAGTGCAAGCCCCAAGGCGCCGAGGCAAAGCCGGTCAGGCTCGGGTTGACCGCGTGGAGGTAGGTTCCCTCAGCCACGGCGATGGCGGCGGCCTCGTCTATGGCACCGTCCTGGATCTTGGCGATCACTGCCTGTGCCTCTTCTGGCGTCGCGGATACTGCGTAGGTGAAGAAGTCGTCCCACAGCGTGTCCGTCTCGTAGCCCGAGAAGAGCCAACCAGTTACCGCAACCCAGCTAACAGGGTCGGAGATATCAGGGCTGACGGCTCCGTAGTTCCACACGGTGATGTCGGCATCGATTGAGAAGGCCCGATCCAGGAATGCCCCGGTCTCCAGGCCAGAGAGCGTCACGTCGAAACCGATCTCAGCCAGGTTGGCCTGGATGATCTGACCGATCAGCGTGTCAAGGTCGTTGCCGACGTCGTAGATGAACTCCACCGTTGCGCCGTCCGGGACGGTCGATTGGGCCAAGAGGTCCTTGGCCATGGCGAGATCTTGACGGTAGTACGGCTTCGTTGGAGGTGCCCAGTTCTGGATGTTGGGAGCGAGGATTCCGGATGGGAGCCCGAAGTAGGGAGCAAGTCCGGCGGTAATCGCCTCGTAATCGATCGCATAGGCAACTGCTTGTCGCGCCAGCGGATCATCGAATGGCGGGCGCAGGACATTGAGTCCGATGTGCTCGACGCTGTGCACCGGCACCTGGACTACGTTTGCCGGGTCATATTGCGGAGCTACCGTCGGTGATAGGTACTCAACGATGTCGGCATCGCCGCCCTCAAACAGGATCTGGCGCTCTGTCTCATCTGGAACCGTTTCAATGATGACCTTGTCGTAGTACGGGCGGTCTGGGTCGTAGAAGTGTGGGTTGGCGCTGAGTTCGATCGTCCCGCCAACGGACCATTCATCGATCTGATAGGCACCAGCGCCAATCGGATTCTGCAGGAACTCATCCTGGGTCATGCCGGCGAAGTCCTTCGGCATCACTCCCGAAACCGACGCGGCCAGGAACGGTAGGAGAGTGATATCGGTGTCGATCAGTTCGAAGACGACAGTCTTGCCCTCTCCGCTCACGCCGATGATGCTCGCATAGCTGCCACCGAAGTTGGCGCCCTCTTGCCACACGCTGAGCGAGAAGGCGACATCCTCCCAGGTCACGGGATCACCGTTGCTGAAGGTGGCATCCTCTCGCAACGTGAAGGTCCAGGTGAGGGCATCAGGATCCCAAACCCAGTTGTCGGCGAGCCCGGCTTCGACATCCTTGCCGTCAGAGGTGAAGCGCAGCAGGCCCTCCATCACCTGGAAGTGAGTCTGGTAGTCGGAGTAGGCAGCCGCTCCGTCGAGGTTCCAGCCGTCGAATGATTCGAAGCGGACCACGTTCAGGACACCGTCGTCGGCGGCGGCCGCAACGGTTGTCTCGGTAGCGGCGGTGGTGTCGTCGGTGCCTGCGGCGGTGGTGTCGGTGTCGCCGTCACCGCACGATGCAGCGAACAACGCGAGTACCACTAATAGGGCGATCAGAATCGGCCGTCTCATGGTCTTGGTTCTCCTCATTGGTCCATTCCTCCATTGGAGCTCGGTCCGGGGGTTATTCTATCAATCGATAGGTCATCTATCAATCGATAGGTTGGTATCGAGTTTTGGCTATGTGGCTTCGTCGGTTTTGCCTGCGAGCGATCTGTCGTAGACCACCTCACCGTTGATGAGCGTCTTCCAGATCTCGAGTTCTCCGACCTCTGCTGGTTTAGCTGCGAACGGGTCTCCATCGATGATTGTGAGGTCGGCGTACTTGCCCGGTTCGATGGAGCCGAGGCTGTCGTCTCGCAGGATAGAGAACGCAGCATCGATGGTGTGGGCCCGCACAGCTTCCTCGATTGTCAGAGTCTGCTCGGGTCCGATCTGCCGACCTCCAAGGGTTGTGCGCTGCACGGCGGCTGCGATCGAGTCGAGGGGACGGTAGGAAGTCACATCGGAGTCGCTGCTCAATACGAACCGGACTCCGGCCTCGATTTCTGCCCGCATCGGCTGGAGCCAGTGGGCCCGTTCACCGAGTCGCAGCAGGAACTCATCGCCGCTGTCCACCAGCAGATTCGGCTGGTTCACTGCGATCACTCCCAGAGCCGCCATGCGTTCTAGTTGCTTCGGGGTCGGGTAGCCGCAGTGTTCGATTCGGTGGCGGCGATCCGGGCGAGGATCAGCTTCGATGGCTGCCTCGTAGGCGTCGAGAACTGCTTCGATCGCTCGGTCACCCTGGGCGTGGATGCCGATCTGCCATCCCTGTTGGTGGGCATCCACCACGAGATCCATCAGCTCCTTGGGCTCCCAGAACAGCAGTCCCTCGAATTCCCCGTTCTCGCCGTACGGTTCCGAAAACACTGCAGTCCCACCGATCATGGATCCGTCCATGTAGAACTTCATCGGTCCAATCCACAACTCGTCGTCACCGAATGGACCGGCCAGGCCGAGAGCTTTGAAATCCTCGAGCTGGTGGGAGAGCGGCATACAGGCCGTCCGAACCCACCACTTGCCGCGTCTGCGGGCCTCGATGTATCCGGCCATTTCTCGCTTGCTCACCTGAGCGTCGGCGACGGTGGTTAGACCGGCGGACACGAAGGCCGACCCGGCGCGGTCGACGGCGTCGACCAGTTCGTCGAGGGAAGCCTCGATGTGGAAATTGATGCCGTGGGAGCCAACGTCAACCGCCACCGGTTGGACCATCGCCTGCGCGGCGTCCTGGCAGAGACCCGTCACCCGGCCGCTCTCATCGCGGACCAGGCAGCCGCCTTTCGGATCAGGCGTGTCATCGGTGATCCCGGCCATGTTCAGCGCATGGCTGTTGACGAGCAGGTAATGGCCCGAAATGTGAGTCAACCCAACCGGGTGGTCGACGGTCGCCCGGTCCAGGTCCCAACGAGTCGGCGCTCGCTCGAACTTGGCGTAGTCGAAGCCGAATCCACGGATCCAACGGCCGGGTGGCGTCTCTGAGGCGGCCTCCGCCACGATCTCGACCAGGTCCTCCACGGAGGCAATGGCCGGGTAGCGGAGGTCAAGGGAGGCCAGCGACTCTCCGGTGGATAGGTAGTGATTGTGGGGATCGATGAATCCGGGAACCATGGTGCGGCCGCCGAGGTCGATCATCTCGACGTCTGGAAAGGCATCGAGAATCGAATCGAGAGTTCCCACCGCGCGGATACGGCCGCCGTCGATGGCGACGGCCTCGGCCCACGATCCTGCCCGATCGGCTGTGTAGATCGTGCCGTTGTGGAATACCTGCACGTTGCTCATCCTATCGCTCGCTCATTCGCCACTTTGAGTGCCGCGATTCAATCCGTCCATGTAGTTCGACCAGTCGGCGTCGGAAATCACGCCCTTCCCCCGGTAGTGACTCCGCGCTTCGGTGAGGATGTCTTCGAAAGCTTCCTCTTCAGAGTCGGTTAGGGGCTTCGGTTGATGCGTGGCGAGAATGTCCTGGACCTTGTCTTTGGCCTTGTCCAGCATGTCTTTGCGATCGGTCATCACCCATGACGAGTAGGGCTCGTGGTCCGTCACGGCGAGGAAGGAGTCTTCCTTGTTCCACCACTCCCGTGTGTGGGCATGTCCGAGGTAGTTGCCGGGGATTGGACCGACTTCGTTGATGACGTCCACGGCCAGCGTCTCGTCGTCGATGCGGGCTCCCTGTAGGACCCGGCCGATCCAGCCGGCGATGTCGTCGTCCATCACTGCCAACTCCGGGCTGTAGAGCAGTTCTGTGCTGGAACCGCCCTGGAACAACTGAAGATGGCCTCCCGACAAGGCAGCCATGAGTGCCCCGGTGGACTTCTCGAACCCGGCCTGGAAGTCGATCTTCTTTGAGTCGCTGGCGAATCCGGCGTTGGACCAGATGGGGATGCCGTAGCGGCGGAGCATTTGATTCATCATCGTGGTTGAGACCGACACCGCCGGGCCGCCCCAGATGTCGATGCCGGTTCTCATGTCGAGAGCACCGGCCCCGTGGTGGATTGCGATCGGCGCTCCCGGTCGGTGCAGCTGCGTCAGGACCGCCCAGCCCATGGTCTCGGCTACCTGAAGGACCAGAGATCCTGCGATCGTCGCAGGACCTTGTGCTCCCATGGCCACTCCTAGGGCCGGACAGATCGGCATGCCGGCGTCCATATATCGGAACGCAGCATCCACGCCACCGCTCCCGATCATCAGTGGCGAGGCATGCTCAATCTCAGGGAAGAGATCGATCCCGACCGCTTGAGCTAGCTCGATAGCGAAGACTTCGGAGTCCTGGATGTTGCCTGCCACCTGTGCCTTGGTGGAGTACCGGATTCCGTTGGCCAGGTTCTCGAGCATCACCATGACCGGTGGGACGCCTTCTCTCTCGGTGTAAATCTCCCATGCTTCAGCCAGGTGAACGTTTGGCAATGCATCGGCGACGATCATCGCCTGGCGGTGTTCGTCGACCGTTGCTGGTCGGATCTCCCAGGTGTCGAGGTCTACGAACTGCATGCCCATGCCTTGCATGAAGTAGAAGGTGTCGCCGCCCACCATGAGATCTTGATTGGGGTCTCGGGCGCGCAACCTGAAGTGGGTTGGAACCTTCCGCAGACACTCCTCGACCAACCAGGCCGGGAACCTCACCCGTTCGGATTCGAGGTCGACAGAGCATCCGTTCTCGGCGAGGAAGCTGAGCGCGCCGGGATGCTCGATCCGCATTCCGGTCTTTTCGAGGACATAGAGAGCACCACCGTGAATGGACTCCATTTCCTCAGCGGTGAGCATCTCGAGTGGTGGGAATCTACGGGTGAATCCGTTCAACATGGCTGCCCTAACTCTCGCTGGTCGGCGCTAGTTCGAGGGACTCGGCTCAGCCGATCTGCCCGTCGGATGGGGCTTCATTCGGTTTCGAGCGGAGCCTCCCGGCTATCCTATCGATTGATAGGTAGGCTACACATGTCGGTGACTCGCGACAATCGGTTCTCAAGCGGAGGTGCCCAATGTTGAAAGGTTTCACCCGTGGGATGAAGCCCCTGGAGACTCTCAGCCCGGAGGAGTTGGAGACCATCCACGGTTCGGCGTTGTTCACCCTCGAGAGCACAGGCATGCGGGTAGAGAGCGAGCGGGCATTGAAGCTGTTCGCGGCCAACGATTGCCGGGTGGATTTCGAAGAGATGCGGGTCCGGATTCCCGCCTGGCTGGCCGAGGAATGCCTCCGTCGTACTCCGAGCCGTTACGTAGTCACGGCTCGTGACGGCCAGAGTGACTTGACAATCGGTGGGGACACTCTCCATTTCATGCAGGGGATGGGAATGCGACACGTGGATCTCGACACCTGGGAGACCCGTCCGGCAACGTTGCAGGAACACCGTGAAGCCACGATCGTCGCCGATGCGTTGGAGAACTGTCATATGGGTGACGCGGTCTTCTCATATACCGAGATTCAAGGTGTTCCTCCGGTCATGACCTTCCTCGAGACGCTGGCCTCAGGACTTCGCTACTCGGGGAAAGCGCAGCACTACGGCTACTCGAAGGGTTGCGAAGTATTTGCGGTTCAACTGGCCAAGGATCTCGGAATCAACCTGGAGCCCGAACTGGATGCGGGTTCTCCATTGACCATCTATGGAGACGCGGTCGATGCGGCGTTCACCTACGTCGAGGCCGGCATGCCCGTTCAACCGACTGTTGGATCGATCATGGGAGCGGAATCGCCGATATCTACCGCGGGCAGCCTGGTGATGGCTGCTGCCATGACTATGGGTTGGATTGTGCTGGTCCAACTGATCAAACCCGGGGCACCGCTCTCTGTTCAATACGGGTTCGAGCCGATGGACATGCGTACCGGATCCCCGGTGTTTGGATCGGTTCTCAACGCGCTCGGGCATGTCGGGATGAACCAGTGGCTCCGCAGTCACGAGATCCCGTCGTGTACGAGCGCTGGATTCGCCAGCATGTCGAAGAAGTTCGATTACCAGTGCGCGCAGGAAAAGGGCCTGGGATCGCTCATAGCCGCCCTTTCAGGGGGAAACATCCACATATTCCAGGGCGGGACGACCGGCGAACTCGTTTATCACCCTGTCCTCTCGATCTTGGACGATGACACGGCCGGTTGGATCGGCCGCATGCTCGAAGGAACGACGGTCAACCCGGATACTCTGTCCGTCGAGCTCATCAATGAAGTTGGACCCATACCCGGTCACTATCTCAGCACCGAGGACACACGCAAGCATTGGCGGGACGAGCACTTCTTCCCGAAGGTCTCCGATGAGACGACGTACCCGACCTGGATCGAGAGTGGGAAGAAGGACACTCTGGACTTGGCCCGGGAACGGATGGACGACATCCTCGCCACACATCAACCTCTGCCGCTCACAGATGAGCAAGAGCGTGCAGTCGAGAAGATGCTCGGTGATGCCCGCGACCATTACAGGTCGGAAGGGTTGATCTCGGATGACGAATGGGGCCTCTATATGCGGGCCCTCGACGCCACCTGATGGAGGGAATCTCAGGGCGCCTGGACGATGGCGACGCACCCGGCCTCCGCGATCTGATCTTGCGCAACGCCGCCGACTTGTTTGCTACCAATGGGTATCAGCAGACTTCCTCGAGCGAGATCGCCGACGCCTGCGAGATCGAGATCTCGACGCTTTTTCACCACTTTGCCTCAAAGACAGAGATCATGAACACGATTCTCAAGCATGATTTGGGAGCTGCAGTGGAGGCGGCTGAACGGCAGCTCGCCGGCCGTGGATCTCCCGCCCTGCGTCTCTATCGGTACCTGGTTGAGGATCTCAGTGTGGCGCTCCGATCACCATACGCGGTAGGGGTCAATGCCACACCAGGCCTGTTGAAGGAACTCGACTTTGCAGGTGCCAGGGCTCGGTCCCAGCGTCTGGGTGAAGCCCGCGCCGCGCTGATTCGCGCAGGTATCGATGCAGGTGAATTCGTGGGCATAGACCCTGCCGCGGCAAGCAAGGCGATCGAATGGACGATCGAAGGTTCACTCACCGAAGCAGCCACCGGACCAATGGAGACGCGAGATGGAGTCGCCCACCAGATTGCCGGCCTTTGTCTGCGTGCCCTTCTGGTCGATGTCGGTTCTCTCGAGAACATCCGGAATGACTTCCCGACCGCCGTCGACGAGTATCCCGCTCAGTGACGAAGTCTCCCCGCCGAACCGATCAGGTCATTCTGCATCTCGCGGTCGCCGCCAACACGGTGGGATTGGGTGTCATCATCGCGTTGTTGGCCGATCTCCAGGAGGAGTACGACCTCCCGACCTCCGGACTCGGTCTGGTGGCGGGAGCAGCGTTCGTCACGGCCTTCATCGGCTATGTCTGGCTGTCCCGCTATGCCGATCGGGGTCATGCCAAGACGATGCTGATCGTGGGGACGCTGGTGGGGGCGCTGGCGCTCATCATGGCTGCCTATTCGCGCGGACTCTGGACGCTCGTGTTTGCCAGGGCCACTCTCGGGTTTGCCGAGGGAGCGTTTGTCCCGGCGGCTCGGCGCGTTGTTCTGGATTGGTCACCCGGCCGTCCGGGCGAGGTACTCGGACGGATCCTGGCCGCCTCTGTCGCAGGCTTTGCGTTGGGGCCGGTCATCGGAGCTTTGCTGGCCGAACGTTTCGGCCTGCGAGTTCCGTTCCTGGTCCCGGCTGCGATTCTGCTCATGGCTGTCCCCGTCGTCACGAGGCTGCGAGCACCGGCGCCGACTCCGATCATCGAGGAACGCAGTTTCCTCAGCCTGCTCGGCAACCGTTTGGTGTTTGCAGGCGTCGTGTTTGCCGCCATTGAGTTTGCGACGCTTGGAGCTTTCGACGCGGTTTGGGCTCGGCTTTTGACCGACCAAGGCGCTTCGACGGTGTTCATCGGAG
>JBLYYS010000079.1:0-19288 GCA_048550235.1 Acidimicrobiia bacterium
GGCATCCTGTTGGTGGCCGTACCGGCGGCCGTCATGCTATTCCGTCGCCGGACACGGGGCGATTGAGCGACACCTTTGTCGAAGGTACCTTCACTCCTTGATCTCGCCCTAGCCCGGTCACATCCATGCGGCCATTGCGAGATAGAGGCTCTCTCCTGTGAACCCGTCTCCCCCAGCCAGACGTTTCTCGTGCGTCCTACTCGCGGTGACGCCCCTCAGTCGACCCGTCGCACCGGATGAAGCGGCTCCGCCCACGCGTCTCCCCCAGTCTCCTGACGACGGTCGGCACCAAAGCAGCTCGGTTGTACCCCCATCCTCACGGGAAGTCACCTCAGCCCGGCCGGCTCAGGGAGTGTGTTTCCGCTCCGCCAACGAAGGGTCCTCGATCGGAGCAGTCTCCTGCCACTCTTCGGGTACGCCTTCGGGTTCATCGATGGCTGCGTAAAGGATCTGTTCTTCGAACGGCTTCTCGCCGCGCTTGCGGTGGAACCCGTCCCAGACGTACAGCAACGATGGCAGCACGAGAACTGCAGCCAGCAGGGCCAGAAGGATCGTGTACGCCGTTACGAACCCGAACTGGCGGAACGGGATGGTGGTCGACGTCACGAGTATCCCGAACCCGGCGATCGTGGTCACGGCCGATCCTGCCAACGCTCCTCCGGTGTGGGTGAGAGTCGACTTGATGGCTGCCGCCGCGTCGCGGTGGCGCGCTCGCTCTTCGAGGTAGCGATGGGTGATGTGGATCATGTACGGGATACCAATACCGATTGCCAGGGCGGCAATCGTCGCCGTTACCGGACCGAATGGGATTCCGAACACGACCATGAGGGCAAAGGACAACGCAACCACCAGCACGACCGGGAGCGTTGTGATCACGCCCAGCATCGGGCGCCGGGCTTCGACCCAGAAGTTGATGACCAACAGGATCAGGGCGGCCAGGAGCGTCAGCAGAAGTGACGACACCTGCGAATCACGCAACGTCGTCACGACCACGTCGTTGATGATCTCATCTGACGTCGCCACCGCACTCAGCCCCTGATCGGCTACCGGAGCGAAGGCGTCTGCGGTATCTGTCCGGAGCGCGTTGGCGCCGGACTCACCGGCCTGGGTGGTGATATCGAAAAGGGCGGCGCTGTACGACCCGTTCCCGGCGCGGTGAAGGACGCCCGCCATCTCCTCAGGTGCGGCACTGAAGGCGGCGTTGTAGACGGAGGCCAGATCGGCGTCGGGCGGGGCGGTGAAATCGGCGCCGATCCCGGCGGCGGTGAGCGCGTCGCCAACTGCCGGGGTGAACAGCGGGGACTCCGGAGATCCGAGGGCTCCGATAATCGCTACCGGTGAAGTCCCCTGCGGCTGGCCGGCAAACGTGACCACATTGGGTGTCTCCGCCAGGTTGCCGTTGCTGGCGACCATGGCGTTCCAGGCATCGGATGTGGCGACATCACCCTCGACAAGGATCTGGGTGTTCTCCCCGAATCCGCCGCCGAAATCGTCGAGCAGCGCCTCGAACGTCTGCCGCAACGGAGAAGTGGTCGGGATGAAGTCGAGGAAGCTGAACTTCGTTTCGAGTTGGGTGACCCCCCAAGCGCCGAGTCCGCCGAGGACGACGGAAACGACGATCGTCGCAACGGCGAAGTTGGTGGCCAGTCCGGAGGTGCTACCGATGAGGCGCGGCAAAGCACGCGCTTCGCCGCCGACCAGGGCCTCACGATCGAGGCGGTCATGGCGCTCGGCACGCCGGTCGAGCAACTCCCGCACTGCGGGCACGAATGTGAGCATCAACACGAAGGAGACGACGATGCCGACCGCGGCCAGCACACCGAACTCGCGCAATGCCGGGATCTCGTTGGTCAGGTTGGTGAGGAAACCAACCGCCGTCGTCACCGTGGCCAGAACGAGCGCCACGCCCACCGTCCGAACTGCCCGGGCGATGGCCCGGTCGACGGTCGCCCCTTCGGAGATCTCATCGCGGTAGCGGGTGGTGACGTGGATCGAGTAGTCAACGCCCAGACCGATCAGAAGGATCGGGAGGATCTGCGCCATCGGCGAGGCCTCGGTGAAGACCAGGTACCCGACCCCGTTCATGATGCCGATAGCGAAGAAGATCGTCACCAGCGTTATCAACGTGTCGGCAACGGTGCGCCGCAGCCGGTTCGAGGAGACCGCCCACACCGTGAAGGTCAGTAGGACAACCGCCACGGCTACAAGTAGGAGATTCCCCGATGGCCAGTCCTTCAGTGCATCCGGGAAGACGCCGTCGAGAATGGTGGCGAGCGTCGGCAGGATCGCGATGAACACCGCGACGGCGATTCCGAGTACACCGACTGTTACGAGAACCCGGTTCCTGGTGCGGCGCGGCACGATGAGGAACACGATCGACAGCACGACGAGGATGATCAGACCGGCGGTGGCGAACAAGCGCCCGATCTCGGTCTGGAACTCGTCCTGATCGGCAAAGAGCAACTCGAAGGAGAAGGCCTCGGCCGTGAAACCACCAGGAAGCGAAACACCGTTGATCTCGTCAGCTGCCTCGGCGGACAGTTCGACGAAGTCCTCGATCTCCAACGCGGCTCCTGCCGTATTGAAGATCAGCAAGAGACCCTTGTCGGCGGTCGGCGTGGTGGCGTCTCCCGCATCCGATATCAGTTGAGTTGTGAAACCGGCTTGCTCCTCCGGTATCTGCTGGAGAGCGCTCAGGTATTGCTGGCGCAGGTCGGCGTCTGATGCCGGCAGCTGCTGGCCCTGGGCAACGGCCTGCTCGACGGGTGACAGGAAGCTCACCACTGCGGGCTGCTGGTCCTCGGCGATCAGGTACGGCGACAGGCTCCCAGACCGCACTTGCTGCCCGACGGCCTGGACTGTACCGAAACCGTCCACCGAAAAGACGTCACCACCTTCCGGCGCCGAGATGATGACCTGCATCACGCCTATTGACGAGTCTTCACCGAATAACTCCGAGATCCGATCGACGGCCGCCAACTCAGGAGCGTCGGGAGCGAATGAGTCGTTCGAGTCCTCTTCGGGAGTGAACTGTCCCGAGAGCCCGCCCATCACCATTCCGATGATGACGGTTGCGATTACTACCAACCAGGGGTATTTGCGAACGGCGGCCGAGAGGCCATTCACCAGCAGTTTCAATTGGGGCCTCCACTAGCGAGCTGAAAGTGGCGCGCGGCGGCGGCGAATACGATGCCCCATGATTCCATGTTGGTCCCCTCACAGACTCAGCGGTAGCGCATGCCCGACGAACCGGACGTCTGAATCCGAAACACTACCCAGCTTGGACGACTAAGCGGACCCCTCGGTCACCGCGGCAGAACTCGAGGAGGACATAGTCGACGCAGCCGACCAAGCACTACAGATACTTGAACCGATCGGAAACTGGCCGGGCATAGCCCGAGCACACGCAGCCAAGGCAGTCGCTCTCGAAGCGCTCGGTGAACGTCGGGCAGCCTCCAACCAGAGACGCAAGGCCGACACGGCCGAGGAACGGTCGCGAGAGATCTGAAGTCTCCCTCCCCCAATCGGGACCTATCTGACGCTCCTCCCGAATTGCGCGCGCAAGGTCGTCGTCAACTTTGCGGGCTAGTCGTCCACTATTCCCATTCCGCCCAACGCCTCGATTTCACATTGGGTGGAGATGCTCAGCGATTAGGTCACTCCCACCAGAAAGGCGGATCAGGCAGATCCATCACTGCAACATTGCGCTTCAACAGACCCAGGAGCTCGTTGAACTCGGCCTGAGTCTCGCAGTCGGTGATCCAATCCGTCCGATCGGCGCTGGAACCACACCCGTCTGCTCGTCGTTCGAGCGATCCGATCAAATCCAAGGCGGATTGCCTGTCGCCGAACCGGATTGCAGCTCCAACCATTGCGATCCTCAGGCGGAGTCTGATCTTGGCAAACCGCGACTTGAAGGCACCGTTCGGTTGGCTTGCCACATACTCATCGAGCCAGGTCACGTCGATCCCGTCGACAACACCATCCCCGTCGGTGTCTGGGTTGGTGCGACTCGTGCCTGTGAGCGTTTCCTCTACCTCCGTGAGACCATCCTCATCCTGATCGTCGATGACGTTCAGGTCGGCTGCGAGGGTTATGGGTTCGCCGCTCTCGGACGTGCCCATCACCACGACTGAATGCCGGCCACCGGAAGTACCGAGCGGCAATTGAACTGTTGTCGAGAACGTTCCATCCGGACCAACCGTCATCGTCTTGAGCAACAACGGGTCGCTGAACAGGAAGATGCCGGCTTGGGAGCCGGGTAAGAGCGAAGCGGCGGACACCTCTATCGGATCGCCAGCGACGCCTTCGGAAGGGATCTGCGGCGCACCGGCCGGCACCTCCGGGTCACCGCCCACAAAGATGGTGAAGACTTCAGTCGCGACGGGCTCACCGCCCTGGAGAACGGTGGCGACGATCGGGAACGCTTTCCCAGCTTGGTCGCTGGTTGGATTGAGGATGTAGATCCCGTTGATGACCGCATTAGGAGGGCCTCCCTCCCAGGCCAGGGTGTATGGGTCGCCGTCGGGGTCGTTTACGTCTGGAGTCACAACGATCTCATCCCCCGGCAACGTGAACACGTCATCTATCGGCGCGATCGTTGCCGGCGGGTTGAACTCGTTGACCGTGATGGTGAAGGTCTCGGTGTCGAAGTTGGTCGGGTCATCGATGGCCGACACCGTCAGCGTGACGAAGAAGGTCTTCCCGGCGTCTTCCGGGGGTGGCGTGTACGGGATGACACCATTGATCACTGCCGTCGGCGGGTATCCCTCCCACATATGGGCATAGAGAGAGGGGTCGGGGTCACCCTCGAGGACGAAACCGATCTCGACGAACTCGCCAACTTCGACATTCACGTCGTCTATCGGTTGGATCACGGGGGTGGGCGTGGCCGCAAGGCGATTTCCGAAGTCGACGTCGATCACCGTATCCGATCCGGAGATGGTGACCCTGTGCTCGCCGTTTTGGGCAACAGACGGGAAGGTCTGGGTGTACCCGCTGGGAACGACTTCTCGGACGACGAACAACCCCGCGATCAGGCTCGAGAAGCTGTATCTTCCATCGGCTGCTGTGACGGTCGAAGGTTCACCGAGGTCCGGGGTGCCGTCGTCATCGAGGTCCAGGTAGATGGTGACGCCTGCCAGCGGAGGCTCTCCGCTGTCTCTCGTGGCATCACCATTCAGGTCATCCCACTTCGTGCCTGAGATTGATCCCAACGCCGATGGCGTGACGGTCACCGTATCGCTGACTCCCACCGACTCGACAATCGTGATCAGCACCGGTGGTGTCACCGCGATCCCATCGCTGACTCCCACCGACTCACTAATGCTGATGAAGACCGACGGAGTTGTCGTTACGACGTCCGACACGCTAACCGTCTCGGTGATCGAGATCTGGACCGGCGGCAGAACAGCTACCGCGTCGGAGACACCGACCAACTCGGTGATCTGGATCAGAACAGGTCCGGCCACATCGACATCATCGGAGACGCCAACGGACTCCGTGATCTGGATCAGGAGAGGCGGCGTCACGCTGACTGTGTCGGTCACACCGACAGATTCGGTGATGGAGATCTGAATGGTTGAGACGGTTCCCACTATGACCGTGATTGGCACCGCTGTGGTGTCGACCCCATCGCTGACTTCGAGTGAGAAATCGAATCTCTGGCCGTCGTCGGCCGCGGTCGTCGGCCACACAAGAGTGTCCGGGAAATCACTCGGGTAGAGGTCGGCCCCAGGCGGGGCACCGACGAGGCCGACGGTCAAGTCCTGGTACGGGTAGTCCTGGTCCCAGTAGCTGAAGCTGGTCTCTACGAGGCCACCGGCTTCAACGTTGATGACGGTTGTGTCTATCTCGACTATTGGAGGCCGGTTGCCCGTACCGACCACGACCGCGACTTCTGCGATGCCTGTGCTCAACTGATCCTGAGGAAGCAGGGGATCAAACTCCTCCACCCTGACGGGAATCAGGTAGCTCCCGTCCTGACCGGCCGTGGGCGTCCACGAGAATTCGCCGCTGTCCTCGCCGATGGTGGCCCCGGGAGCGCCGTCCTCCGGCCCGCCGAGGAGGTAGTACTTCATGAACCTGGCCGTCGGGATGTCCGTATCGGTGCCGATGACCGTGAAAGAGATGGTCTCCCCGATGGCGACGGTCCCATCCGCAGGCGACATGTCGAGGATTTCTACCGTCGGTGGATTGAGATCCTCGATTACCCGGAGGTAGACGTCTACCGACGTGGCTTGACCCAATGAGTCCGTCGCCGTGATCGTTATCCAATAGCAGTTGCCTGTAGAGGTATTGCCGGAAAACGGGTAGTAGCAGTTGACTTCGATCGACCCCGTGTCCTCGCCGGGGTTCCACTCGAAAGTGGTCCCGCCGACCACTGTGGTCTGAGTATCCACCAGCGCTCCGCCGACAAGTGCATCAGCCGGGAGCTCTCCCGAAGCGGGGTTTCCCGACACAGTCTTGCCAGACCATTCGATGTCGACCGGCTCATGGGCCGACACCACTTCGACTCGGAATCTGAACTTGTCTGTTTCATTTTCCCACCCGTTGATGCCGCTGAGGTACGAGCATGGAGGCTCGCAACCGTCCCAGGGCACGGCGCGAAGTTGAGGATGTGAGTCAGCCACTGCCGGGGGTGCCGATAACAGCGGCAGCATTCCGATGATCAACAGCACGACGAGGGCGATCATCCATGGGGATTGACGCGTCCTCCCCTTCAAGTGAATCATCAACCGTCCTCCGGATCAATGATCGTGATAGTGATCTTCTCGGTCACGGTGATCGCCTCGGTACCGGGACTCTCGCCGGTTGTCGTTGTGGTTGTGGTGGAGATAGCTCTCGGCGCGGTGGTGGACGGCGCGACAGAGTCAGTTGTCGTGCTCGTTACTGATGGCGCCGTGGGCCTCGACGGTTCCGGCTCGGAGCCGTCTCCGCTACATCCGATCAGTGCAATCATGAGCGTGAACGCGACCAGGCGTCGCACAGTGGCTGCTCCTCGGCGACCTTCCTATCCGGTCGTGAACGAGATGTCGACCTGAACCTGGACCGTTTGGCCTGCTGAAACGGGCACCGTGTCGGCTGCAGCGAAGTCCCTTGCTGTGAATGGGTTGTTGTTCTCGCCGTTGGTGCAAGCGTCCGGAGAAACAGACGAGGAGCAAAACCCGATGTTGGTTACAACACGATCAATGGCAGCATCAGCTTCGACGGTGGTTTCGCCGACCAACCGAAGGAGGTCAAAAACGCCATTCGCATTCTCATCGACGCCGATTGCGACGATCCCGGGCATGCTGCACGTGCCTCCCGTGCTCGAAGGGCACCCAGGTGACAACTCGATCTCCCAAAGACCACCTGTGGTGAGTCCACCAGCTAGAAGGTTGATCAACTGTGCACCGCCCCTGAGCCCTAGGGCGTTGCTGAACTCATGGTGCTCATCCAGCGACCCGTCCGGGTTGTAGACGTCGATCGTCCAGTCGCCGTGGACCTGGATCCCCTCCGTCGGCCCGGCTGCTTCGGGCGTTGCGCCTCCGCAGCTTGCCAACACCAACGCCATTAGGGCGAGGACGCCCACCGCTCTGACTCTCATTCGGTCCCCTCCAGCTCTGAAATGGGCGTGCTACCACGCCCCTCATGCAGCATAGGCCACTCTCGGTGGTCGTGCTTGGCAAACAGTGCATTTCTAGGTTTCGCCGGTACTCCGAATGCCAACACAGAGGTCGATTTCACCCATAGCGGTGATGGTTCCACCGTGGCAACCTACGAGACGATCCTGGCCGTTCTGCATCCGGTCGAAGGACACCGCTTTCGTCAGCGACTTCCGCAACGCCGCCCCGTGGAATCCGCGCACATGCTCGTTTGAGAAACAACTGACTGGCCCGTTGGCCTCGGCCCACGGTTCACTTCAACGGGAGGCCTGATGCGGGAAGACCTCGCACGGCGACCGCGTCTCCCAAGCTCACTCATAGGAATGCCTATGCCGTATGACGTTGTCGAGTTCGACCTACCGAACGAACTCGTCCACCCCTGCCGAGTGCGTCACCTGTTCGGCAGGCAGCCGAGAGATACGCGGCAACCTCCCTTCCGCCGAACGAGAGAATGTCCGGCACCACTCGGCCGGGTTCACCTCTTTTTGCTGTGGTAGAACTGGACCATGAGCCAGAGCAAGTCGAAGACACCACGGGAGGCTTGGGCAGGCCTCTCCCCGGAGGCCCGGCGTCGCATCATCATCCAGGCGGTTGTCCATGTGCTGCTCGTCGTCTTGGCATTCCGCAGCTTGTCCAAACAGAGCGAGGCGAACCTGCGCGGCCCGAAGCTCCTCTGGAATGGTGTGATACCTGCTTCGATTGTCAGTCTCAAGGGAGGGAATGACCCTGGGGTGGTTCCCATTGGGCCTGTCCTCTACTTCGTTGCAGGGAGACGGTGGCGTCAAGCCCAGCAGTCCGACCTGTCTCAGAAACCGGCCGGACCGGATAGAGCCGGACAGCCCTGAAAGCTGGTTCTGGGCGGATGGCCGGTCGCTGAACCCGGGCACGTCGGCAGGCGATGCTTCCCGACACACTCGGGCCGGCACTGCTGGAAAGAAGCCTACGACTGATGCTTTCAGAGTGGACCGTGTCCTGTTCCAGCTTCGAATGGCCTGTTGCTAGTGGCGGCTAGTGATTCGACGGTAGGCAAGCTTCGCATCGTCGGCGAGGTCGCCGCAGGCGTCCCAGAACGGTTGGTCCAGGTCGAGGAA
This sequence comes from Acidimicrobiia bacterium, assembly GCA_048550235.1. Taxonomy (GTDB): domain Bacteria; phylum Actinomycetota; class Acidimicrobiia; order Spongiisociales; family JAHEDJ01; genus JAHEDJ01. Next base: position 8,738 of record JBLYYS010000079.1, read on the forward strand.
CTCGGATCTGGCACTCAGATACTGTCGGTCCCTGTCGTCCAGACCAGCCAGAACCTCGTCCAACTCCAACGATGCAAGAGACATCAGAAAGGCCAAATCGCGGCGTTGAGCCTCCGGTAGATCGTCAACCTCAACAGCTCGTGCCTTGGCTACTAGAGCTCCGGCCAGTGTCGGCATCGGGATACTGCCGCTCCGCCTCCGGCTTCGGACCTCAAACTCGCTGCTGGAGTTGAGAGCCCTTCGCCCACCCGGAACCCGCACGGTCCGCGCCGGCGGAATGGTGTCCACCGAAACACGCTCGCCAAGATGATCCGGCGCCAGGACATCGATAGAGGTGTTGCCAGAGACAAACCTGTGTCCAATGTTGTCGGGCGATATCCCATCGAGCCTGAATCCACGCTCCATCAGCCAGGCAGAAACCAACTCCGTCCCAGCGACCAGACGGCAATCAACGAGGACGTCGGCGTCACGGCTCGGGCGGGTAGGCGTTCTACCCAATCTGAACCCGTGCAGTTGGACCATCTGGGCACCGATCAGCGTCCATTTCACATCAACTTCCGACCGCAGCCGAAACAGGAGATCCCACATCGCATGGACGTCGTCGCCCATCTCCGGGACTTCGATCATGATCGATCCTTCCACTGGGCCTGAAGCAGGTTGAGATGATTCTCGGCGGCGCGTCGAATCCGGGGATCCGGGTCGAGCAGCAGATCTGCGGCCACCACCGCGCCGGGGGCTCTCTCTCCGCCGCTCAGCACCCAGTCATCGCTTGGGATCAGAACTTCAACATTTGGTCTGGCCGCATCATCAAGCGGATAGAACCGATCGATGGCTCCCTCGAGGCGGTTTGGATCTAGATATATCGACCGAACCGATTCGGCCGCGACCACGTCAAACCAACCGCCGTCCGCAGCAGCCACGCCAGTAGCCACACCGAGGCCGACGAGCTCCCCCACGTCGGCGGGAAGTATGCGCCACCGGTGTCGAATGCTCCGGCGGCTTCGCCGGAGCTTCCCGATTATCGATCCCCCCAACAGGTGCTGCCGTGCTCTGAACGCGACCATTGGATCGTTCCGGGGTGACTCCATTCCCGCCAGGAGAAAGAGCAGGTGCCATGCAACCCCCGGCGAGACAGGGCGCCCTGCCTGTCTCCGGAGTTTGTATTCAGCCAGATCGTTCGGATCCACTACCCACATCGAGCCCAATCGCTCTGCTGGGAGTTCGCCCGATTGCACAAGGGCTTGCGCACGGCGGCGCGAGATCCCCAGTTCCTCAGACACCTTCTCAATCAGAAGCATAACGTAACTATACGTTATAGCGCTTAGTTGCGCAATAGTGGAGATGTGCGACGACCCATTCCGTCCGACGCTTCCATGAGGAACGGTTGAACTGAATTGTGCTTTGTCCGAAAAGCGATCGGGTGACACTTCTCGGGCAGAACGTCGGCGAATCATGTCCGCCGGTAATGTGACCGAACTATGACGCGGCATGATCCAAGCGGGACAGAAGGAGTAGCGGAGCACGGCGCCGTTGCAGAGGTTCTACGTGCGATCACTCGTGCTCCGGCCGATCTGGATGTCACCTTGCAGACGATTCTCGATCATGCAGTGCGCTTGAGTGGGGCCGACAAGGGTTTCGTGTATCTGCGCGACGGCGATATCTACCGACACATCGTCGACCGGGGCGCAACTCCAGAGGTGGTGGCCTTCAACATCGCCAATCCGATACGCCCGACCCGGGGCACGAGCACTGGTCGCGCCGTGATCGAACGGCGAACCGTCCACATTCCAGACATATTCGAAGATGCCGAATACGAATACTGGGAGGCGCAGAAGCTGGGCGGCTTTCGGTCATTGTTGTCGGTGCCGATGCTGCTGGAGGACGACGTGATCGGTGTCGTGTCGGTTTACAGAAGTGAGTTGCACCCCTTCGACGATTCGGAAATCGAACTCGTCTCCGTCTTTGCCGCCCAGGCTTCGCTTGCCTTCGAAGTGAGCCGCCTCGTAGCGACTATCGAACGACAACGCAGCGAACTCGCCCACTATCTCCCGAGACAGGTTGCCGACCTCCTCAAGTCACCGGACGGTGAGGAACTCCTCGCCGGCCACAGACGCGACATCACCGTGGTGTTCTGTGATCTCCGAGGATTCACCTCCTTCTCATCTACAGCAGAGCCAGAGGATGTGATCGGAGTCCTCGCCGACTTCCACGAACACATGGGAAGGCTGATAGTCGAGCACGAGGGCACCCTGAGCGACTTCGCGGGAGACGGTCTCATGGTCTACTTCAACGACCCGCAGCCAATGCCGGATCACATCGACCGGGCCATCGCCATGGCCCGCAAAATGCAGAACGCGTTCGAGCCCCTCTCGGAGAAGTGGAGGCAGAGCGGCCACGAGCTTGGACTCGGCATCGGGATCGCCACCGGCTTCGCAACCCTGGGTCGCATCGGGTTCGAAGGCCGCTACCACTACGGGGCAGTAGGCAGCGTCGTCAATCTTGCCGCGCGACTCTGCGCTGAGGCAGCCGCCGGAACGATCCTCCTGAGCCAGCGAACCAAGACCGGCACCGCCCATGCCGAGGATGCAGTAGACGTCGGGCCACTCGACCTGAAAGGGTTCAGCCGCCCGGCGCCCGCGTTTCAACTCGCAGCTAGGCAGTGACCTCACGTCCGGCATGGTGCCGTACGTAGCCAGCTCTTGCCATCGTCCAGTGACGCTTCTCGGCCAGCCGACCACAGGGTCGTAACGATCGGACGCCGGGTGAATCAGGACGCCGGCCCTCAGTTCCTACTGGTTATCTGGGCCCGGGGTCAACCACCTGCCGGCGGCCGAACGACGACCTCGGCCTGCTCCATCACGATATCGGGAACGTCCCAGCCCTTCTGCTCCATCAGCTCGATGAACGCCCGACGGAAGAGCAGTGTCACTTCTACGGTCACGTCGCCTCGGGTGGAGTCGGTGAACCGGTATGAGGTCTTGTCGGCCTCCAGAGCCGCAATCCGGTTGTCGGAGACGACCCGGGTCGGATTCCAATACGCCCCCGTTGGGGAGACTTCCGTCCACAACTCCTCGAGAACCTTGGCATAGGCGGTGCCGGGCAGTCCACCGTAATGGCCGGCCCCGGGATCTCCGATACCTCCCCAGGGCGGCACGGTGGGCCCGTCGGTCTGCTCGAGCTGGTGGCCGTCGTCGTCCGTGACTTCGACCAACAGGATCAGATGGCGCAGCGGCGAATCGGTGGGCACATCGTGCCCGGTTCGATCGTTGGTGATAGTCACCTCTACCAGCACCTCTTGCATCTCGATCGATGCATCCACCTCCATAGTCACGGCGTTCTGGAGAAGCTCCAGATCGGCGGCACCCGGCATTCGGTGACCGGGGATGGTGGCCGCGTCGCGGGTGAGCCCGCCTTGCTCCGGGAGGGCGAAATGGGTCGCACCGGTAGTCGGCATGTGGCAGTCCTGACAGGTCTGCCCTGTGTTCGGATCGGAGTAGGTGCTGGCCAGCCATTCCCCATACGAGTCGTAGACGACCACGTCCCAGAAGACCCCGTGATGGCAGGGGGCGCAGAAAGCGCTCTCGAGTTGCAGGGGTGAGAAGGTGTCCTCGCCCGGAGCTACATCGTCGTAGGGTCCGGCAAAGAACTGATGCCCTGCTGGCGGCCGCCGAAACTCAAACGACAGCACCCCTGGTCGCCCTGGGTCGGGCAACCCGGCTGCCCGGTCGAAGGCAACGTCCCACACCTTGTGGCACACGTCGCAGGTGACCCCTTCGCGTGCGACACCTTCGACAGCCGTCGGATCAACTCCGTAGGGGTCGTTGACGGCCGCTGCCGGTACGTGGCAGGCGGCGCAATTGCCGGCCGAGTCGGGGAAATCGAGCTGGTAGCCGGGTCCGAAGTAAGGAACGGCCGGGTCGGGCCGCAGAGGCACCCGTCCGTAATCGCGGTTGGTGGAGTAGCGGGTCGGCGGACTCTCGTTTCCGCTCACGTCGGTGCCCGCATACATGGTGAGGAAGTGTGGGTTGATGGCCGACTGTGAGTGAGCGTCTTCGAGCCATTGATCAACCGGCAGCGAGAACGGTTGGGTTCCGGGGTTGTGGTGACACTCGACGCAGGGCTGCCCCTCCCCCACTCCTTGTCCTTCAAGAGCCGACAGCCACTCGTAGTCTGGATTATCGCCTTGTGGAATGGGCGAAAGGTCGATGGTGACTTCATCACCGGGTGGGTGCTCGTCCCCTCCGGCAATGAAGTATCCGTCGCTCCAGGCCGACAATCGGACCCCCTCGTCCACGTCTTCGATAGTGAAGCGACCGTCGGCGTCGGTGACCGTGCCCCGGGCGGTCGCCTGGACCCGCACCACCGCTCCTTCCACTGGATTCCCATCGTCTAGGACCATGCCGGTCACCGCGTCGGGTGGCGAACAGGCGGCGCCCACCAGAGCTAGACCGACCAGCCACCATGCCGCCCGCATCACCTTCGCCTGCGAACGACAACCCACCCGACGGTCAATAGCAATCCCAGTGCCCCGAGCGCGATTGCGCCCGGCAACCAGGGAAAGGCGTCGGAGTTGGGTTCTGCCGCCGGGACCGTGGTCGAGTTGCCGGCGGCCGGAACTGGTTCCTCCTCGTCGGGGTCGGGAGGGTCCTCCGGTAGATCGGTGGTCGGAGCCTCCGCCGCAGTAGCCGGGGGCGAGCCGTTCAGATCGAGCCGGAACACCCCGCCACCTTCGGTTCCGGCGTAGAGATGGGCTCCGTCGGCGGAGATAGAGAGCGAACTGATGGCCCTGGTGTGTAGACCGTTGTTCGTCTGTTGCCAGGAGACCCCGCCGTCGTTTGATTGGTAGACGCCGCTCAGCTCATCGCCCGCGTACACGACTGTGGGGTTGGATGGATCAAATACGACGGCAGAGACGATCGCCTCCGGTGGCAGCCCGGCGGCCGACCGGGTCCAGCTGACACCCGAGTCATCGGAACGGTAGACACCACCGCCGAAGAAGCCGGCCACCACCACGCTGGGATCGGATGGACCAACCGCCACCGAATAGGCCATCGACGGCAGGCCTTCTATGGCATTCCACGACGCACCTCCATCGGTGGTGACCAGCAGTCCATGGGTGGGTGAGGCGGCGTAAACACTGCGCGGGTCGTTGGGATCGATCGCCAAACCGGCGATGTGAGCGTCGGCGGTGCCGGGGTCGTTGGCGGTGTCCCAGGTAGCACCCCCGTCCTGGGATCGCCAGATTCCCGCTGCCCCGATCTCTGGAGCAAAACCGCCAGCCGAGTAGAAACCCGCCGAACCCGCATAGACAATGGTCGGGTCGGAGGGGGCGAAGGCGATTTCCCTCCAGCCCTGACCTTCGGGCAGCGATTGGTTACCGCTCTGCCAGGTCTGTCCCCGATCGCGGCTCTCAATGATCACCGGATTCCAGTTGGAGGCGGTCAGCACGTGTTGAGGCTCCGACGGATCGAGGGTGATCGTGTTCCATTCGAGACCTTCGGCACCCGAATCGACCAGTCCCTCCCAGCGTTGACCCCCGTCATGGCTGACGAAGATGCCGCTGCGAGCCGCGGCGAAGACCCGGCCGGGTTCGGTGGGGTCAACGACGAGGCTCCGCACTTGGGCGCCGGTGTATCCATCGCTGGCCGCCGTCCAGGTGCGCCCACCGTCGGTGGTGAGGAAGTTGCCGCCGCCGTAGTTGTTGGCGAAGAGCCGGTTCGGATCACGCGGATCGACCTGGAAGTCGATCGGAAAGCCCCCAACGATGCCGGGCGGACCCCAGTTGGGGGGAGTGCTGACCCGGTCCCAGGTCTGGCCGCCGTCCCCGCTGCGGTAGATGTTGGCGGCACTGCCGGCGTAGGCGACGTTCGGGTCGGAAGTGGCGAACTCGACTGAGGTGATGTTGTCGTCGGAGAGGGTGCGTGTCCACGAGTCGCCGCCGTTGGTGGTCAGATAGACGCCGGCGCCGAGGAAGTACTGGTTGTTGCCGGCACCGGCGAGCAGGATGTCCGGGTTGGTGGGGTGCATGAACAGGCTGCCGACATAGAGATTGTCGAGTCCGGTGGTGGCGTTGGTCCAGGTGGCTCCCCCGTCGGTCGACTTCACCACCCCTTCGCCGCCGGGGATCCCGGTGTCCGGTTCGGAATCCGCCGCCTCCCGATCAAAGATGCCGGTGGAGATATAGATGGTGTCCGGATCGTCCGGGGCGATCCAGATGTACCGGGCCAGATTGTCACCCCGCCAGATCGCTTGCCACTGCTCGCCGCCGTCTGTCGTGCGATAGACCGCTCCAGCGGTCCGATCGAACTCGCGGCCGATCTTCTCCTCGCCGGCCCAGGTCCAGGATGACAACTCCGCTGCGGCATAGACAGTGTCGGAATCTTGTGGGTCAACAGTGAAACCACGGAACGTGATCCCCTCCGTTTCTACGATGCCGTCGTCTTTCTCAACCCAGGTGCGACCGCCGTCGTCGGAGCGGAAGATGCCGCGGGTGAACTGGGTACCGATCCAGACGATGTCGGGATCGTGGGGATCGATGGTGAGGGAGAACACCGGGATGGCGTCCCCGGATGCACCCACTCGGGTGATGATTCCTTCATTGGAGGGGAACCACGTGTCTCCGCCATCTTCGGAGATGAACACGCCGGCGAATGCGTCGGTGACGTATAGGTGGTCGGGATCGTCCGGGTGCATCCGCACGTCGTAGCCGAGTCCACCCAGCGGCCCGCCTGTTCGAATCCAGGTGAGTTCATTGACGGTTGGAGGTGCCTCGCTTGGGCCGGATTGGACGCCGATGGTCAGGTCGTCGATCTCGATTGTCCCGTTGCCTTCTGCACGGAATGCAATTCCGCCGGATAGATGCGGGTCGGGGTCGGTGGCTTCGAGAGTCGTTCCAGCGACGGTGACGACGTGATCGCTCCCTTCGGCCGAAACGGATACCTCGACCCATTGGCCGGGTTCGATCGATGCGGCCTCGCCGGCCAGCACGGTGGGTTGGGCACCTTCGCGGACCAGTTCAACACGCCCCGGCATGATCCACACCGCGTAGTCGCCTTGGGTTCCCGTCTGGTACATGACCGCTGCGACTGTGGTGGGGTCGATGCGAACTCGAACGGTGAACTCGACGTCCTGCAGCACACCCATCCGTAGCGCGAGACCGCCGGGCTCGATGCTCAACACGCCGTCTATCACTTGGGTGCCGGGACCGAACTCCCAGTCGGCCGGTGGTGAATCGAATGTGTCGGTGGATTGCGAGACCGCTACACCGGCGAAAGCGAAGACCAGCAGACAACCGGCGATGGCGAGGATGAACGATGCCTTCAAGTCGACCTCTCCCTGAACCCTCTCGGTCAAGTGTCACGCCTCGTGCGTCGGTTCGGCTAGAGGAGAATTGCCCGTAGGTTGCCGTCGTTGGCGACCAGCCTGCGCAACTCCCGCCGATGGGCGGCGCCCCGGGACCATGGGTACGTGGGCGAAGATCCGATCTACGGTCGGGTGGAGTGGCAACGCTCGTGGTGCTGGACGGTCCTCGTCCCGGCTGTCGCTGCTGCTCGGCCACGGCCCGAGGCGCGAGTGGTTCAGGCCGCCGGGTGATGGTTCACCAAGTCGGCTGTGGGTTTCTCCAACCAGGTACCGGGCCCAAACGCGGACCAACGACCGGTAAGGTTGTCGATCATGCAGAAACTGGCACGAAGAAGCCTCTCGCTCATCGGTGCCGTCCTGGTGGCTACTGCCTGCAGCACTACCTGGCACGAAGGAACCGGAGCCATGCCGTCTGTTGATGATGTCGACTGCACATTCGACAACAGCGAGGCTCCGGAGGAACCGCTCCCACCGTCGGTTGCAGCCGTCATCGAGTGGGGCGGGTACGAGGCGTACGGTGGATTCTGGATCTCGTCCGATTTCACACCACGCTTCGAGGGCGACCTCGAACCATTGACTGTCGGCATTGTCGGAGATGCCGAGGCCTTCGACAACTGGCTCGATGCCGAACCCACCCGAAGGGAGGCCGCCGGAATCAGCGACGTGGCCGCCGCAAAGACGCCGTACTGCATCATCATGAGAAGCTACGGACTGCTTGCCACAGTTCCAGGAATATTGATGGGAGGGGTGAGCGTCAACGGCGGCGACCCGATTGTGGAAGTTGTGGTCGAGACGATGGATACCATCGACCTCTCGGACTACCCGCCGTTCATGCGCTTCAGGGAGAAGTCCGATGACATCGTATTCGACACAATACCGCTCGAGCTCTGATCGGTACCCGGTCTCTCATTCACGGCGCAGTTGTCGTTCTTCTCCCGAACCGTATCTAGGTCCACAACATCTGCGACAACCTTCTCGCTACGGCGGGTGCGTGCCGGATTCGGTCGCGTGCCTGTCCGGGTTGCGTATGCTGTCGACACTATGAGTGACTCCACCCCTGTGTGGCTGAAGAAGGCCGCCGCCTTCAGCTGGCGCTACCTCCTGATTCTCGCGGCCGTCTACATCACCTTCCGCGCCGTGGCGGTCGTCAAGGTGGTCGTACTGCCGATCATCCTCGGCCTGTTCGCCGCCTCCGTGCTCAGCCCGCCGGTCCAGCGGCTCAAGGCGCGCGGGTGGTCGCCCGCCCTCGCCACGTGGGGGACGATCCTCGGTCTGGTCCCGGTCGTCGCCTTGTTCGTCCTCCTATTGGTTCCGTCGTTCGCAGACGGAATCGAGCCGCTCGGTGAGGCCTTGGACGAGTCGGTGCAGTCGGTGATTGAATGGTTGAGTGACGGGCCGCTCGGGCTATCGCAGACCGACATCGAGGGCTACATCGACGATGCAACTGCCCAGATCCAAGACAATGCAGGTGCAATCACCACCGGTGTGCTCGGTGGGGCTACCGTCGCCTTCGAGATCGTCACCGGTCTCGTCCTCACGCTGTTGGTGACCTTCTTCTACCTGAAGGACGGCGACCGGGCGTACCGGGGACTGTTGCAGCGGGTGTCCAACCCGGACCGCACCCGACGCGGCCTCGAGGCCGCCTGGCGGACGTTGTCGGGCTACGTCCGCGGTCTCGCCATTGTGGGACTCATCGACGCCATCTTCATCGGGATCGGTCTGGCGATCGTGGGAACGCCGCTCGTCCTGCCTCTGATGTCGTTGGTGTTCATCGGCGGGTTCTTCCCGATCATTGGTGCCTTCATCTCCGGACTGCTCGCCGTGGCGGTGTCGTTCGTGAGCGGCGGGACCACCGACGCGCTCATCATCCTGGCGGTGGTGGTCGGTGTGCAGCAGTTCGAGGGCAACGTTCTCCATCCAATCGTCTTCAAGAAGGCGCTTTCTCTCCACCCGTTGCTGATTCTCATCGCCATCGGTGTCGGTGGCGTGGCGTTCGGCGTCGTCGGGGTCTTCCTGGCCGTACCGCTCACCGGGATGGCCATCGCCGTGCACCAGGCAATCTCCGATGATCCCGAGTCCAGCGTGGTCAATCTGCTCACCGATCGCCCGTACGAGACCGTCGGCCGCCTGGAGGCGCTGATCGCCGAGCGGGTCGAAGGAGACAACGATGCGTCCGACGAGGACGACGACCTCGAGGACGAGCACCCACCGGAGTGAGGCCGGATCGGCTCAGTTTTGACCCAGAGGGCCCCTCATCCGAGGCTCGCGAAGTAGGTTGGCCAGCTCACATGTTCCCTGCCGGCGGCCTCGCGGTATTGGCTGGGGTTGTCGGCCCTTCCGTCGCGGATGCCTTGATAGATACCCGTGATAACCGTACCCAGAAACTCGCCCAGTTCGGCGATCCGATCCTGACGGTATTCGTCCACACTCATCGGCGTATACGTCAGTTCGGTGCCGAATGCGTTGTTGAGGTATTCCGCCAGCTCGTATTGGGTGATGGCATCCCCGTGCAAGTTGTATGTGTGCCCGTTGTGTTTGCTTTCGGTGAGCAGCCGCGCGTAGGCATGAGCCAGCTCCGGCCGGGTCGTGTAGCCACATCGACCGTCGCCGGCACAATTAGTGATCCCGCCGGCCTTCTTGTAGGTCTCGAGATAGTCGATATCGGGTTCGATGTAGATGCCGTTGCGCCCGATCACCCATTCCAGGCCACTACCACGCACATCCTCCTCGGTCTGCCGGTTGCTCTGGACTACCGGCGAGAAGGCCGTAGCCGTTTCCGCACCTTGGACGCTGGTGTAAACGATCTTCTCCACCCCGGCGTTGCGAGCGGCCTCGATCACGTTGCGGTGCTGCTTGATGCGCCGGTCCGGTGCGTCCATCCCTGACACCAGCAGAACTGTCCTCACAGATTGAAGCGATTCCTCCAGGACGTCCTTCTCGTTGTAGTCACCGGGACGAATCTCAATACCGAGGTGCATCGCCTTCTCGGGTGTCCGAGCCAAGCCGATGACATTCGCTCCCGGCGTGAGCTCGAGCACCGCTTTGACGACCTGCGTTCCCAACTGACCACCTGCGGCAGTGATGGCAACCGTCATCTGCTCCTCCTCACGGTATGGCTGGCTCTTCACCTGTCCAGTCTGGCCCATTCGCCACCATCCGCCCGGGTTCCAGTCTGTCGCACGCCAGCCC
>JBLYYS010000080.1:0-6416 GCA_048550235.1 Acidimicrobiia bacterium
AGCTCTCGAAGCGGCTCTTCCACTCGACGGCCTGGTGACCGCGTCGCCTTCCAATCCAACCGGGACCATCCTGACGTCCTCCGAACTCGTGGACCTGGCTGCCTTCTGCAACGACCACGAAGTTCGGATGATCGCCGATGAGATCTATCACGGCATCACCTATGGAAGCGAACCGGCACCGACGGCAGTTTCCCACTCGACTGATGCTGTGGTCGTTCAGAGCTTCTCCAAGTACTTCTCGATGACCGGCTGGCGCCTCGGATGGTTGGTCTTGCCACCGGAGCTGATACGACCCGTCGAGAGGTTGGCGCAGAACCTCTTCATCTCGCCGCCCACTCTTTCGCAATTGGCAGGTGTGGCCGCCTTCGACTGCTCGAAGGAGTTGGACGAGAACGTCGCCCGGTATGCCAGGAACCGCAGGATCCTCATCGACGGCTTAGCTTCTGTCGGCATAGACCGGATCGCTCCCGCCGACGGCGCCTTCTACATATATGCCGACGTGTCCGACTTCACAGACGATTCGCAGGAACTGAGCAAGCACTGGCTCGAGGAGCTCGGCGTGGCCGCTACCTCCGGCATCGACTTCGACCCGACCAACGGCCACAAGTTCATACGCTTCTCCTACGCCGAGTCGACAGCAGATATCAGTGACGCCACGCAACGCATTGTCGGTTGGATGAAACGTAGATAGGTCTGCGGGCACGCCGAACCTAGTCGAGCAGCGCCACCTCATCGCCGGTCCGGACCGTTCCTCCGATAATCACACGGGCGTATACGCGGCTCCATCCGGGGTGCGCACCGTTGTGGATTCGGGCTGAGATCCCGTCGGAGAAGTACCCGGCGATCTTTGAGCATGGGGTTGTGAACGTTGTCACCTGAATGACGGTCAAACCGACCCGAAGCCGGGCATCGGGCACCATTCGGCTCCAGTCAAGGCCCGTGATCGTTAGGTTTTCACCTGCGGAGCCCGGTTCGATTGGGTGACCTTCGTCCTGGAGCGCCTGGATCACCTCGAGAGAGTAGAGGCAAAGCGCTCTGTCGATTCCCCCGTGATGTTCTTTGTTGGCCTGATCATCACCGACGATGCCGTTGATATCGATGACCGCCTCATCAACCGCCCGCTTGGGTACGCCACCCCCACTCACGCTGATTTGATGTACCGATGCCATCCCAAAACCCTAACTCCAGACAGTCTTGCGTATCCCGATGCGGCCTATTGCTGTTCAAAGACCTCCGGGGGAACATGCTGAACGATCCAGCGGTGCATGGCGATGCCGGAGGCCACGCCGGCGTTGATGGAGCGTGTCGAGCCGAACTGGGTGATCGAGCAAACCTTCTGCGATGCGTCCCGAGCAGCTTCGGACAAGCCCGGACCCTCTTGTCCGAAGAGCAGCACGCAGGCTTTGGGTAGCTCGGTCGTTTCGATCGGGACGGATCCGGGAAGGTTGTCGATTCCTATGATCCGCAAATCCGCCGCTCCCGCCCAGGCCACGAACCCCTCAATCGTCGGATGATGCGATACGTGCTGGTAGCGATCCGTAACCATCGCGCCGCGGCGGTTCCACTTCCGCTTGCCGATGACATGCACCTCCGCTGCAAGGAAGGCGTTGGCGTTGCGAACCACCGAACCGATGTTGAAGTCGTGCTCCCAATTCTCGACGGCAACGTGGAAGGGGTGCCTGCGTGAATCGAGGTCCGAGACAATGGCGTCGTGTCGCCAGTAGCGGTAGATGTCGACCACGTTGCGCCGGTCGCCGTGTTCCAGCAAATCGGGATCCAGACGAGGATCATCCGGCCATGGACGCGGGTGCGGACCTACTCCTACTTCCCGTTCGTCCTCCATCGGCTGCGCTAGTCGGATCCGATGATCACACCGACGAAACCGCCCCCGAACACGCCGGTGAGGACACCCGGCCAGATTCCGATCGAAAAGGCCCTGCCGAGATCCGCATCGGTGAAGATCCACATAGCCAGAACGATGAAGATGATCGCCGAGGGAGTACCGATCATGACGCTGGACGCGATCGCGCGCCCAAACTTCTTCTCATCGACTTCACCATGGTGGCTTTCGTTCTGAGTTTCGGTGGTCAATGGCCCTCCCCAAGTTCAGTCGAGCAACAGCGTAGTCAAATGGCAGATCGGTGCGTCGTGGTGACATCGAGCAACGACCAGGATGCGCGGCCCCACCATTCAAGCGTGGACCGGATACCTCAGCAGCGCTCCGATACCATGGCGATCAAGAAGGCTAGAGACCGAGATTTGATCGGCTCGGCCTCCGGTACGAAGAACGGTCTCCATGGCTACTCCGACGACATCGTCTGTCTTCACGACGGCAGATCCACAAGCCGTGCAGTCGCCTCCGTTTCGCTCCAATCGACCGCACGTCGGGCACATCACCCCATCTTTGGTGAACCTCCCAGCCACCACTATGTGATCGACCGCCCCGGCGCTCACAGCCTCCAGAACTTGCGGTAGTCCCAAGACAGCTCGGCCCCCGACACCCGCCGTCTCAGTGACTCGAGCCGCGATCGTCTCCTCCCCTTCGACCTGCGAGTCCCGGCGCAATGCTTCGACCCGATCGGCAATACGGGACTCCGTCATCGTGTGCGGATCGATTACGAACGTGCCGATGACTCGTTCGCTCAGATAGGGATGGAGCGCTGAGAGAAATCGCTCAAACATCTCCTCATGACCGCCGACGACCACGCTGTCGAAAGGAGTGTCACGGTGATGCTCGAAGAGGCGTTCTGCGACCTGCCGGAAGTGACGCTGTTCGATGGCTTCAGCGTGGCTCCTGGCTCCCCGTTCCTCATATCCCGAAAAGCCGCCGTAGTTGCCCTTGTGTTCCTCGGTCGCATCGATAGTCTCGGTCAACCCGATAGCCGCCTCTTCCCATCGGTACAACCATGCATGTCTCCGATCGATGACGACCACGCCCACCACTCCCGTCGGTTTGATGGCTCGAAGCGGTCTCAAGTACGGGCGATCAGACATTTTGGCAACGTCCCATACACGGGTCTGCAGAGGCAGCAACTCGAACAGTCCGTCACCCTGGCAAGCGAAGATCGCCACGGCTGGAGCCTTGCCGGCATCGATTCGCTCGACTTGTCCCACGATCGATTCGAGATCGGTCCGAAGTGACATCTGGGCGTCGTGATCTAGATCCGGGACATCCCTCAGAGGCTTCAAGAGGTCACACAAGGCTGGGCGAGCCGAAGCATGCTCGGGTTGACGATTGAGGTACACGGAAAGCACCGGAAAGTCGGAGCTTTCGAATCGGGCGAGGCGGTCGATGTGCATGGGCCTCCTTCGGGTTGGGCCGGGGGCGCGCCGTGGCAAGGCAAACTGATGCGATGCCGCATGGCCCGGACGGCCGGTCAACAGAGGTGGGCGAGAGACATTCACCTCAGGATCCAGGCTACCCCTAAGGGGCGCCCGGTGGCGGCCCCTTCGCAGGTCGACAAACGTTGAGGGTCTTCTCACCGCAAAAGGCCGCGCTGGAGCGCTTCGTTTGGCACATAGATACCAATGTCGGGTTGAATGGCTGGGATGCGCCTTCGAATCTCACTCAGCCTGACGATCGTCCTCCTCGCGGCGGCCTGCTCGTCTACACCCACGAGCACAACCAGCCCTACGCCGGCAACCGAACCTGTTGGCACGACAACCACGACGGATGCACCACCAACAACCACCGTCGTTACCACCGCGTCCGGTATCAGCCTGACCATCACTGATTGTGGTGACCCCACCACCGAGTTCGAAGCTTTTTGCGACGCCTACAGCGTGATTCAAGGGCACTTCGTCGACGACGTCGATGACGGTGTCCTCGCGGCCGGGGCGATAGCTGCCCTCGAAGCGGCCGTGTTCGAGCCGTCTCCGGATGCCCCGTCGATGGAGGTCACCTGTTCGGAGCCGACCGAAGCATTCGGGGGTTCGGTTTGCGAGGCGATCGTGGTCGAAATCGAAGCCGATGATGCTTCCCTCAACTCCGCTGTTGAGGCAGCCATGGCAGGCATGATCAATGTCGGACTCGAGGATCCCTACAGCGTCTACTTGTCACCGTCGGCTTTGGAGAACTTCCGCATCGAGACCTCCGGGAGTGTCGAAGGAATCGGTGCTCTGGTTCGGGGCGAAGACTCGGAGGATCCCGATGGAGATGGATGCTCGGTTCTGTCCGAGACGTGCCATATGGTCATCGTCCAACCGCTCGACGGAAGCCCGGCTGAGGCAGCGGGCATCGAGGCAGGCGACTTCGTTGTAGCGGTCGATGGGGAATCCGTCGACGGCAAACTCCTGGACGAGATCGTAGCAATTGTCCGGGGTCCGGCCGGGTCCGACGTCACTCTCGGCATGGAACGCGACGGTGAGCGATTCGACCTTACTGTGACCCGTGCCGCCATCACAGTGCCCAACGTGGAGTATGAGGTACTCGAGTCCGGCGTCGCGTATCTCCGGCTGTTCAGCTTCGCATCAAACGCCGACGACGCTATACGGGATGCTATTGCCGATCTGTTGGGTGGCGGCGTTGACGAGATCATCTTCGACCTTAGAAGTAACCCGGGCGGCTCTCTGAACGCGGCGGTCAACATAGCCAGCGAGTTCCTCGAGGACGGGCTCGTGCTCGTTACCGAAGCTCCCGACGACCGGATCGAGTATCCGGTGACAGCGGGCGGTCTGGCCACCAACGATGAAGTGAAGCTCGTCGTCCTCGTCGACCGAGCCAGCGCTTCTGCTTCCGAGGTCGTGGCCGGCGCCCTGCAGGAAGCCGGGAGAGCGACCGTCGTGGGTGAAGTCACCTTCGGCAAGAACACCGTTCAGCAACAGTTCAACCTCGAGAACGGTGGGGCGATCAAACTGACGATCGCCCGCTGGCTGACACCCGGAGGTGCAGATCTCGGCGAGGGCGTCAAACCAGACATTCCCATCGAGATCGATCCTGATGTCGAGTACGAGTCCGACCCCTGGCTCGACGCGGCGTTGGACTTCCTCGGCCGCTAACTGTTTCCTGTCAATGCAGCACGCCAGAAACGGGGTGCTCGATTGACAGGAAAATGGGCCGAGGTTTCCTGTCAATGCAGCGCATCAGAAACAGGGTGTTCGATTGACAGGAAACCTCAGGAGAGGCCGGTCGGGCAGGAAACTCCGGTGCCGCCAAGGCCGCAATAGCCACTCGGGTTCTTTCCCAGGTACTGCTGGTGGTAGTCCTCGGCGTAGTAGAACTCACCCGCCGGTTCGATTTCCGTGGTAATCGCACCGTGGCCGTAGGCAGTCAGCTCGGCCTGGTAGGCGTCGCGAGATCTCTTGGCGGCGTCGAGCTGGTCATCTGAAGTGGTGTAGATGGCCGAACGGTACTGGGAACCGACGTCGTTGCCTTGGCGCATCCCCTGGGTTGGGTTGTGGCCTTCCCAGAAGACCTGTAGCAGGCGTTCGTAGCTGACCTGGTCGGGGTCGTAGACGACCAGGACCACTTCGGTGTGCCCGGTCCGGCCGGTGCAGGTCTCCTCGTAGGTCGGGTTCGGAGTCGAGCCACCTGCGTAGCCAACGGCAGTCGAGTAGACGCCGTCGGTTTGCCAGAAGCCGCGTTCAGCTCCCCAGAAGCAACCCATACCGAAAATGGCGGTTTCCAGGCCGTCGGGAAACGGCGGGACGATTCGATTGCCATTCTCGAAGTGGGTTGCCGGCACCTTCATGGGCTCGGAACGGCCGGGAAGGGCAGCGTCCTCTGAAGACTGATTTCTTCGATACCAACTCATTGTTCTCCTCCACATGGGAAGCTAATCGCACCGGGCGTTTACGTCGCCTGGTTGGAAGGCCGCTCAGCCCTCATGACGAGGTAGAGCCCGGCAACCAAGCTTCCTCCTACCACCAACCCAACCAACCAGGGGAGCGATCTCTTCCATCCGTCCCGCCTCACGATCCAAGCACCAAACAGCGCCAGAGCCAGATAGAGATCCACGATGGTTACACGCCCCCAGGGCAGCGCGACGAGTTCACCTCCGCCGTCGAAGAACCCGCCTCCAAAGGAAAACCCATAGACGAGTGCGGACGCCATCAGGACCGTCACCACGACACCAAGAGATTTCATACAAGGAATACGGCGCCGATTGGGATACGGATTGGTTTCAGTCGCTCACCCGGACGGCAAGCCCATCGACCACCTCGCAAGACTCAATCTTGGCGAACGAGGCAGGTTCAACTCGAAGCTTGGCTGAGCGGCTTCCGGCGCCAACGATCACCCAGGCTTGGTTCATCACGGCAGAGTCAACGAGCATCCGAACGTCCTCCGGCAGTGCAAAGGGCGTCACACCGCCGATCGTCATGCCTGTGAGTTCGGCCGTCTGCTCAGGACGGGCGAAGCTGGCCTTCTTCCACCCGGTGATCTCGCGCACCTTCCCGTTGACATCCAAACGGGTCGA
>JBLYYS010000081.1:0-12782 GCA_048550235.1 Acidimicrobiia bacterium
GGGTTGCGGTCCTCAAGGCGATCTCCGGCAAGGAAATCCCCAATCTGATGCAGGTCGATACTCCTCGCAAGCTGTACGACAGCCCGGACAACCTCTTCGTCGCCGGATTCATCGGGTCACCATCGATGAACTTCGTCTACGGGACCATTGTGTCCGAAGGCGATTCGACCTACGTGGCCTGGGCAGATACGAAGCTGCGTGTCGATCGCGAGGTCCTGGAGTCTCGGCCGGGTCTGGCGGACTATGCAGGCAACGAGATCGTGGTCGGAATACGTCCTGAGGCGTTTGAAATCAAGGCAGCCATGACGACCGAGTTCGACTCGCAGCACGTCATGACCGTCAATGTCGACCTGGTCGAACAGCTCGGCTCTGAGGCGTACGTGCACTTCGAGCAGCCACTTGCGCCGGTTATCACGCCCGACATTCAGGAGCTTCTCGCCGACCAGGGCGCGGACGCCTCGGTGCTCGGTGACACGACGGCGTTTACCGCCAGGGTGAATCCCGACTACGCGCCGAAGACCGGAGATAAGACCGATCTCGTCGTAGAGACCGCCAAGCTCCATTTCTTCGACAAGGAGACCGGCGAAGCGATTCGCTGACGGGGCAGCGCCTCACCGACCGCTACGGCGACAGGACTTTGAACGACTCGGCGAGATCGAGGTTGGCTGGCGCGCCCTGCCGATGTGCCCACCTCGCCAGGCGGTCCGCAAACCTCTGACGCTCTTGCTCGCCGTTCTGGGCCCCGCCCATCGTGGTGGTTCCTTGCGACGAATGCGCCAGGAGCGCGGAGATCTTCGTGTCGAAAGTCTCGGTGATGTCGACCCAGTGGTCGGGTTCGTCGGCACTCCATAGGTAGATCCACGATGGCCGATGTTTCCCAATTCCGTTGACTAGCTGCTCCGGAAAGAACAGGTGGTCGCGCGCTGCCACCACACCGTCGACGGCAGCTAGTCCGGTTACACGGTGATCGGGATGGAGTTGATATCGCTGCCATGGATCGTGGGTGAGGACTACGTCGGGTCGCAGGCGCCTGATCCATAGACACAACTCGGCTCGCAACGCCATCGAGTACTCGAGTTCGCCGTCAACACGGCCGAGCATGATCGGCTCGCGTGCCCCGAGCCTCTGGGCGGCCGCTTGTTGCTCTGTGGTCCTCTGGGTGATCAGCTGCTCCAGGCTCACGGCTGCGTCCCAGGACCCTTTGGATCCGTCCGTCACGACCAGCATGGTTATCTCACACCCGGCATCAGCCCAGGCAGCCAGTGTTCCGCCGGCACCAAACTCAGCATCATCTGGATGGGCGCCGATCGTCAGAGCCCGGTCGGGCACACCCTGAGGTTGCCTGGTGGTTTGAACGTCCGCATAGAACCCCGGTTGCATAGCCGTGGAAGCCTACTGCGTGGCTGCCGAGAGCAGCCACGAGCCCCGAGGATGTCGAGCCGCCGCCCGGAAGTCGGTGGGATCATCCAGGTCGAGTAGGAATCCGCGCCGAATGAGAATCTGCACGGGTCGACGGCGCGCCGCCGCCAGGTGGCGGTGGAATGACCCCGGCCCGTAGGAGAAGTCGATCGGATCGCCGGATCCACCAACGACGCTGGTGCCTCCGTCGTGGGAGGGGGCAAGAACGATTCTGTCGGTTCCAACTGCAGTCCAGGCGGTTTCGATATCTGCCCGGCTCAGGAGCGGCAGATCGGCATGCACGATCATCCACCTACCTCCGGCCGCGGCGGTCGCCACCTGGGCAGCGGCGCCGCTCAAGCCGGGACGAAGATCTATGTCTTCATCGATAACCCGCGCACCGGAGTCGTTCGCCCATCTGGCGACGTCGGCGTCGGCTGTCACCACCGAGACTGCTCCGATCGCTTCGAGGATCGTTTTGACCGTGTTGGTGGCGGTCTGACGACCGATGGCCGCCCTCTCAGCGCCGCTGAAGGCCGCAGCCAGGCGGGCCTTGGCGAGTCCAAACGGTTTGACTGGTACGGCGACGATGTCCACGATCGGAAGGGTAAATCAAATCATCGCGAATGTGGTTTTTCGAACTCCCGATGACCGACCATGGCCGTAGCTTTGATCTGCCGGGGTGCCATCAGGGATTACTTCGAGCGCTCGCGGCGTTGTTGCTCCATGAGAAACCAGCGAGAGGATCCTGTTATGGCGCGCGCGATATGGAACGGAGCGGTGCTGGCCGAAAGCGATCAGACGATTGTCGTCGAAGGTAACCATTACTTCCCACCTGAGTCGCTCTCGGATCAGTACCTCAGAGAGTCGGACCTACGCACCACCTGCCCGTGGAAGGGGGTTGCCAGCTACTTCGATGTTGTGGTCGATGAATAAGTCAACGCCGGCGCGGCCTGGGTCTACCCGACCCCGTCTGAAGCTGCTCGGAACATCAGTGGACATGTCGCATTCTGGAAAGGTGTGACTGTCGAAGCCTGAGCTCGGTCGGATAGTTGGTAGGGCACGCGGTGTTCGGCACGGGCGTCTCGATTGCCTACGCTATTCGTGACCAAGGAGATCGATGACCACCAACGGGGACCCGGCGACCGGGAGTAGCGGCCGCCAAACCAAGATCATTGCAACACTCGGGCCGGCAGTTGAGTCCCCCGAAGCCGTGGCTGATCTCGTTGCGGCAGGCATGGACGTTGCCAGACTCAATTTCTCTCACGGAGATCATGACTCGCATCGGAAGTTCATTGGGTGGGTGAGGGCGGCTGCCGAGGAGCAGCAGAAGCCGGTGGCTGTGCTCCAGGACATTCAAGGGCCGAAGCTACGAGTTGGCCGTTTCCCCGGGGGTTCAATCGACCTCAAAGCGGGAGCGGAGACTGTTTTAGTCAGTTCCGAGGATGCCGCTCCAGGGGCAATAGCGATCAACTACCCGTATCTACTTGAGGATGTCGAACCGGGGGAACAGGTTCTCCTGGCTGACGGTCTGATTAGGCTCCAAGTGGTTGAGCGGCTTGCCGACGGACTTCTAGCCAAGATCGTCGAAGGAGGGATCCTCAACGATCAGCAGGGCGTAGCGTTTCCCGAGACGAGTCTTCAGGTGCCTGCCGTTACCGAGAAGGACGAGCAAGATCTCGCCTTCGGGAAGGAAATCGGGGTTGATTTCGTCGCCGCCTCCTTCGTCCGTTCAGCCGCCGATATCGCCGAAGTGGCCTCACGAGTGGGCAAGGGAGTACCGGTCATCGCCAAGATCGAGTTGGCCGCGGCGCTGTCCAACCTGGACGGAATCCTGGAAGCGGCCCAGGGGGCTCTGGTGGCGAGGGGGGACCTCGGAGTCCAAATACCACTACAGAAGATCCCACTCATTCAGCGGGATGTGCTGAGGCGGGCCAACCGGGCAGGTGTCTTCTCGATCACCGCCACCGAGATGCTCGAGTCGATGACCGATTCGCCGCGGCCAACGCGCGCGGAGGTGACCGACGTAGCTTCGGCGATCATGGCCGGCACCGATGCAGTTATGTTGTCGGCGGAAACGGCAGTCGGTCGCTACCCGGTTCGTACTGTGAGGATGATGGATGCGATATGTCGCGAGGTGGAATCGGGATTGAGAGACTCTGAAGGCGTTGTCGACGTTGCGTTTCTCGAAAGCCGACCGACGTTTGCCAGTGCGACGGCCAAGGCCGCAGTCGATACTGCAGCCAATCTGAAGCTGGGGACCATCGCCGCCTTCACGGAATCGGGAAACACCGCCCTGCTCTTGAGCAAATACAGGCCCCACGCTCGAATCATCGCCTTCTCCCCAGAAGAAACGACGCGTCGAAGGATGGCCCTCATGTGGGGTGTCACTCCGATCGCCGCCGATAGACGAGACTCAACCGACATGATGATTGCGTGGGCAGAGAAGCACCTGGAGAAGACGGGCGTGTGCGAGGAAGGCGACGGTGTAGTCATGGTCGCCGGGATACCACCAAATCAGCAGGCGTCGACGAATCTGATGAAACTCCATGTGGTGGGGGATCGCCGGAGAAAGCCAGAGCGCTAGAGTCCCAGCGACCGACTCGAGGAGCATTCCGGTGGGCCAGAAGATCGAAATCAGCAGTTCAGTGACGCTTGGCGATGTCGCCGTGTTCGACACCGACCGCAGCCTGAGTGGCCAAGACGGCGAGCGGTACCGATCAGCCGATGAAGCAGCAAACGGCAGCACCTATCCGGCCGGTTTGGCGGGACGCCTCTTTGCGGATGTGGACGGTGTCACTAGCGTTTACGTGACCTCGAATCTGGTCACGATTGAGCGCGCAGGTGGTTGGGATGAGGAACGACTCGATCGTGCAGCATCGGTCATCAGAGAGTTCTTCGCGTATTACTAGTCGCGGGTGGCTGGTCGCGAGTTGCCTGTCTACCCAGGTGGAGCCGTCGTAGACGTCGTGGTTGACGGCGGTGGCAGAGTCGTCGTCGTTGTGGTCTCTGGAATCGGGCAATCCTCGCCGGTATGGCCCTCCTCGCCTGCTGGGATCATGCACGAGTGAACCTGGATCTCCCACGGTTGAGCCTTGTACCTCACTACCCAAGACTCCTCACGCACAACACCCTCTGGTTCGGTGATGAATCGTCGCACTGTGACGGACCAGCCACTGCGGCCTTCTACATTGACCTCTTGCTCATCGGGAGCCAGTTCGTCATTGGCCACCCAGTCGGTGGTGGGCTCGGTGTAGTTGTAGCGACCGGACACCTCTCCCTCTACCAACCTGCCGCCGTTGTCTCCGTAGAACTTCACAGTGATGGTCGTATCGTCGTATTCGGTCTTGATCAAGACGGCGGCGTCGGTGTCGTTGCGGAACTCGAGATTGGGCAGAGGCCAAGAGATCGTGGCTTCGATTCCCTCCGGATAGCGTGAGAAGTAGTAGCTATGTGGAGTATGGGTGACATCTTCGTAGCCACCCCAGAACACCGCGTTGTAGAACGTGGTCGCGAACTGGCTGACCCCGCCGCCGACCGTGTCGATGATCTTGCCTCCGATAATCGTCGGCGCCGGTTTGAAACCACGATCCGTGGTCCTCTGTCCGACGAGTTCGTTCAGCGATAGCGACTCACCCGGCATGACGATCGTGTCGTTGACGATGTCTGCGAAGAGGTGGATGTTCTCGACCCTCGGCTGGCAGCACGGGTGGTTCGTGGAGGCCTTGGACATGAGTCCGACGATGCCGAGTTCCTCCAGATCGGCGGTGGTGACGTCTGGATCGGCTCCGTCTTCAAAAGGCATCTCGCCGGTCCGGCTGACGGTGAGAGCAGCCTGTTCGAGAGCCATCGCCGCGAGCTCCGGATCTATCAGAGTCCCAGGGCGTCCGGGCACAAGTGTGATGCTGTCGTCTTCTTCGCCGAACTCAAAACGTGCATCAACCGGCGGAACCTCTAGTTCGTTGCGGAGGGGTGCGAGTTGGGCACCGACGGCGTCGGCAGAGAACCCAACCAGTAGCAATGGCTCCGGTTCGAGCACGACCTCTGTCTCGAATGCCTCCCGCAAATCTGTGGTGGTGAAGACTACTGAGACCTCCGGATCGTCTCGTGACAGCGTCACAGCCCCGGAGAGCATTCGGGTGGCAGAGGCGACGGCTGCGTCGATGTGAGTATCGGTCAGGGGAGCAGACACGGTTGTCGTCGGCAGAGTTACCCGTTCGCGTTCGGTTGTGAGAAGAGAGGAGAGGATCAGGTCCTTGGACTCTTGGCGATCGATGGCGAGACCCGATTCCGGATACTCAGCGACCGGCGTCCCGTCGATCAGAAGAACGTCGCCGGGGGAGGGGTGTCTGGTGATGAAGTCTCTGTCCCAATCGGTCAATACCGTATCGAGGGCTTCAGGATCGATCGTTCCGTCGATCATCAGCGATTCCTTCGAGAAGAGGTGACCGAACCACCAGCCGAACTGGTTGAACACGGAGCCGTCGCGACCGATGGCCATGGCGGCTGCAACGGATTCCGTTGTGCTCAACTCGAAACCGACAGTCACTGGGTCGAGGTCCACGTTCGATCCGTCGACGGCGAACGGGGCGGCGCTATTCACCAGAGTTTCCTCGTAGAAGGTGAGTTCGGCATCGGCTCCGATCTCGTCGAGTCCAGACAGGTCCACGCCCGAGACTTCGACGTTGCGCAGTACCTCGCCGGAATGAACGAAACGGTCCAACCCGAATGCGCCCGCCAACAGCACGAACAGGGAGCCCAGGACCAGCCCGGCAATGATCAGGATTCGGCGAGAAGATGGCATCAGACGAATAACCCCCAGTGGCGGATGAGTGTAGTTGGAGCGAAACCGTCGTCCGTCGCCGATACCATCACCCTGTGATCGGATTTCCAGAAGTCATACCGGGCGAGAAGATCCGGGTCAGCGCCTCGTCGTACGTTTCGTTTCAAGAGTGTCCAGAGCGTGCGGCCGCCCACTTTCGCGGTATTTACGGACCGGACACCCGTGCTTCGTTCAGCGGGGGCCTTGCCCACAGGGTGTTCGCCCGTCATCTGACGAGCGGTGAGATTCCGGCAGGAGACTTCGAACAGGCCTGCCGTGAGGAGATCGGTTCTTCGAACCTGAACTTCAAGCTTCCGGCGCTCGGGCTGAAGCCGAGTGAACTAGGGCGAGTCATTGAAGAAGTTGGGCTTCTTTATGAGCGATTCAAGCGGCTCCCGGAAGAAGGATTCCAGGGAGCTGAGGTCTCCTTCACGCTGACACCGGCAGTCGATGTCGAACTCGTAGGACGAGTGGATGCGATCTTCGACGGGCCTGGAGGAGTCAGGCTGGTTGACTGGAAGACCGGAGAACTGGGAGAGGTTGTCTCACAACTCGGCTTCTATGCGCTGTTATGGGCTCTTGATCGTGACGAGTTGCCAGGGAGAGTCGAAGCCGTGTCGGTGGCTTCCGGCGAACGATATGCCGAGGTTCCACACGCAGCGGATGTAGAAGCAACCGCACGGAGCGTGGCGACAATGATCAACGAGCTGAGGCAGGCGTGGAGCGAAGCTTCAGACCTCGAGCGAAGAGGGGGCCCTTGGTGCAGGTTCTGTCCGGTCCTGGAAGGATGTGGCGAGGGAGCAGCAGCCGTAGACATCGCCGGCTGAAGCCGAGGATGCCGGTTGGAACCGAGGATGCCGGTTGGAACCGAAGCCTCAGTCTTCTTCCTGGATGTCGGGAATGACCTGTCCGTCTTCGCATCGGGCTCGAACGTCGAATTCATGCTCGTCGTCGGCCAGCTCCTCGAACTTCACCCGGACTTCCTCGGGTCCCTCGGTCTGTATCTCGTACTGGTAGCCGGGGGCCTGCAGTGCGGTACCGAAGCTGATGTCGCTGCCGGCGCAGTACACCTTCACGGTGCCTCCACCAGAGGCGATGACGTATTGAACGGACGACGGCTGAGTCGTGACCGTCGTGGGGGTGGAGGTGGATGAGGTCGATGATGAAGACGAAGTCACTTCGGGCAAGGTTGAGCTGGTCGTGGAGGTGGAGGTCGATTCTGCGGATCCGTCTTCCAGTCCAGTTGAAGCCGGTGGTGCATCTACCCGGCTTTCGGCGTTGTCCGGGACGGTCACCGTTGGAGGAATCGGGGGAAGGTCGGCGGCCGTCAGTGTCGTCGACGTAGCCATGGCCGCTGCGAGAACTGTCGGTCGTTCCGTTACCTGGGTCTGAACCAGGCCGACGGCCTGATATGCAAGGACGACCGCGACGGCAGTAGCGGTCAACCACGCGGCGATCAGTCGTGACTTCATGACCCTATCTTGGCACTGATCAGGTTCTTCCCTGGCTAAGGGACGGTTAACAGATGGCAAAACAGGGGTCTCGGCCATGCGATTGTGCTGCCGTGCTGGGTAGGGTGACGTTTATGTCATCAGTCCTCTTGATCGAAGACGACGTGCGAATCCGCCAGTCGATGGCGCGCGCCCTAGCGGGACGTGGGCACGACGTGGAAAGCGCCGCGGCCGGTATGGAGGGTCTCGAGCAGGTGATCGCCCAAGGTCCCGACGTTGTCATACTGGATCTCGGGCTTCCAGACCTCGATGGAGTTGAGGTTCTGAAGCTGATTCGGGCCGTCTCCCAGGTGCCGGTCATAGTGGCAACGGCTCGTGACGACGAGGGTGAGATCGTCAACGTTCTCGATGCCGGAGCCGACGACTACGTCGTGAAACCGTTCTCCGGCGAACAGATAGATGCGCGGTTGCGGGCGGTTCTTCGCAGAGTCGAATCTGGCGGTGGCACCGCCACCATTACCGTCGGTGGCTTGGCCATCGATAGCCGGGCGCGGGAAGCGACGCTTGACGGCGAAGGGCTCGATCTGACTCGCAAGGAATTCGACCTCCTCGCCTATCTGGCAGAACACGCTGGTGACGTGATATCGAAACGGGAACTGCTCGCTGAGGTGTGGAGGCAACCCTACGGCGGCGCCGACAAGACTGTCGATGTTCATCTCTCGTGGCTGCGCAAGAAACTGGGAGAGACGGCGGCTGATCCGCGCTATTTGCACACGGTGCGTGGGGTTGGAGTCAAACTCGTCGAACCCAGCTGATGCGTAGGCGCCTGGTCCTTCTTTCGGTGGCAGTCACGTCGATGGTCGCCCTCTCCTTTCTCATTCCCTTGATGGGCCTCGTCGGCGAGTTGGCTCACGATCGGGCGATGAATCAGGCCGAAGGAAGCGCTGAGCGACTGGCCAGTTCCGTCGCATTGCTCGTACCGGCAAATCGGCAGGATGTCGAGAGCCTGGTTGTTGCCGAGAGGGGCGAAGGCACCGAAACCTCCGTGATCTTTCCCGACGGCACCGTGGTTGGTGCTCCGATTCCGGCGGATGCGCTTCTGGCTACTGCCAGGGGCCAGACCTCGACGGCCCGATACGTGATCGAGGGCGGTGAAGTTCTCTACATTCCGGTGAGTGAAGGTGGTGGGCGAACCACTTTGGTCCGGGTGTTCGTGTCGGAGTCTCTGCTCACCGCCAATGTCACCTCGGCGCGAGTGATCCTCCTCCTCCTGGGTATGACGCTCGTTGGTATCGCGGTGGTCGTGGCCGATCGTTTTGCCGGGTCGATTGCCGCTCCCGTCCTGGCACTCGCCGATGGTGCCCATCGCCTGGGGGAAGGGGAGCTCGGAGCGAGGGTTGAGCCGGCCGGTCCGCCCGAGGTGCAGGAGGTTGGAAGAGCCTTCAACCGTCTAGCCGATCAGGTCGGCAGGTTGTTGGAAGTCGAACGGGAGTCGGTCGCCGATCTCTCCCATCGGCTGAGGACGCCGCTCACTGCCGCTCGCCTCGACGTCGATGCCGTCGCAGACCCGGTGGTTGCCGAACGACTCCGGGACGATATCGATGAGCTGGAGAGAACTGTCGACTATGTGATTCGCGAGGCTAGGCGGCCGATGCGTCAGGGCGCTGGGGTTATTGCCGATTTGGTCGATGTGGTACGAGAACGAGTCCGGTTCTGGGGCGCTCTCGCCGACGAGCAGGATCGGAATTGGTCGCTGTCGCTGCCTGAAGGAACAAGGATGGTGAAAGGTTCGGCTATCGATTTTGGAGCGGCGCTCGATTCCCTGTTGGGGAATGTCTTTGCACACACCGCCGACGGCGTTGCGTTCGACGTACTGCTACGCGACGAACCTGGTGGGGTGGTACTCACGGTCTCGGACGAAGGAGAGGGTTTCGGCGAGGAGGCAATAGAGAGGGGCTGGTCCGGAGGCGACTCCAGCGGTTTGGGGTTGGACATCGTCAGGCGGACGATCGAAGACGCCGGCGGGACGATGGCGATTGATGCCGGTCGGGGCGGCCACATCGTGCTGCAATTGCCGCTGGCCGAGTAGTGCTACCCATCCAATCCGGCGGCTGGGCGGAGGGCAACGACATCGGCCGGTTCGGTCACTCGCGAGACCTCGCGATCGAGATCGCCGACGACAGCCAGCAACTCCGTGCGCAGCTGTTCGAGAGAGCCACGGACATTCTCTACCGATGAAGTGATCTCGGTGAGCGACCGCCGACTGCCGGATAGGAGCTGAGCGAGCTGGCGGATTCGCTGCAATCGGTCTTCAAAGAGCCCATGGTCCAGATCGCCTCTTGTCTGGCGTTCGGCGGCAAGGGCTGCGATCGCCCAACGTACTGCGACCGCGGTCATCGACCCGTCGTCTCCGTCGACGACCAGCAGTCGGTGACCGTAGACGCCGAATGGTCCGACTTCCTTCGGGAACGCTGTTCGTGAAGAAACACAGATGGAGTAGTCGGCGACACGATTCACGATCGCTCGATCGAGTTCATCGAGAATTCCATCCTTGCCGGCCAGGTTGATGCGGGCCGTGTTCTTGGCTTCAACCACGATCCGCGCCCCATCCGGAAGCGTCACCACGAAGTCGCCGACCAGCGCATCCGAACTCAATTCACCGGGTGTGCGGCCTGTGCGTTCAACAACGCAGCCACCGATTCCCTCAACGGCGGCTCGCAACCATCCTTCAACGGAGTCCTCGAAGTCGAAACCCTTTTGAGTCCCGGCCTCCGCTTCTTCCTCCCTCCCGCGCTGGTGCATCACGGCGTCTCGGAGCTCCGACAGCTTGACCTCGATGGATTTACCCAGCTGAGCGAACGCTGAGGTGTCGGCATTCGGGTCCAGTGCTGCCTCTAGCCGTTGGTGCAGCTCACCCGTGGGGCCCACTAGCGCAGCCAGCTCTTCGAGGAACCGCGATGTGTCGCTGTCGGTGTGAGTCGGATCGAGCCGAGCGATGAATGAATCGCGCCAGGCGGTGAACTCTCCGAGTGTCCTGGCCACAGTCGAATCTCGATGTTCGGGAGACAGCTGGCTCTCGAAGGCGTTACTCGCATTCGTGAGAACGGACTCGACCTCACGACGTGCCTCGGCCGTCGCCTCAACCACCGATCGGCGTACCTGGTCATCTACCTCTCCCAGGTCGATTCCCAATCCCATCGACACCAATCCGCGGGCACCCACGACTAGGGCGCGGTTGAGTACGTCGTCCCGTCGATCGTCCGGTTGCGACGACAGCAGCTGTGCCAATGCGGCGTCTTCGATTTCGAAATTCTCGATCGTTGTGACGTTGCCATCAACTCGTATGAGCGCCATGGGTTCAATGTATCGGTCGCCGGTGACAGAAACGTGTATTTGTCTGTGGGACAATCAACTGCATGCCTGCACCGATTTCTCCAGCCGCCAATCTGCGCGCATCGCTGCATGCCTTCGCCGAGCGCCTGACAGATACTCGTTTCGGATTGCCGGGTGACTCTCAAGTCGAGCGGGAGAAGCTGCGAGAGAGAGCGCTCTGGAGCGTCAACGAGTACCTCCTCCCGCGCCTGGGCGACCTGGATGCACCGCTGGTCGTTGTCCTGATCGGATCGACCGGAAGCGGGAAGTCTACGGTGTTGAACAGTCTCGGCTCTCGGCGTATCAGCGAACCGGGAGCCATTCGACCGACGACAACGATGCCCGTGATCTGGACCCATGCAGATCACGCTGATCGGTATTCCGATGACTTTCTGACCGGCTACGGATCCGACGAGGCACCCCTGCGAATCGTCACCGATGACGATCGGCTGCTCACCGGTGTCACCATCGTCGATGCTCCCGACTTCGATTCGGTCGTCGGTCATCACCGGCAGATTGCCACAGATCTGTTGGCGGTCGCAGACGTGGTCGTTTTCATCACTTCAGCGCAGCGCTATGCCGATGCCGTGCCGTGGGAGTTCCTCGGCAAAGCCAGGGACCGCTCTGTCCCGATTCTGTTTGTGGCCAACCGGATACCGGCGGATGCTGGGGATCTGGTGACCGACTACCAGCGGTTGTTGACCGAGCATGGGTTTGTCATCGCCGAGCGGTTTTTCGAAGTGGCGGAACAATCAATCGACGAATCGACCGGCGCACTTCCGAAGAGCGTCGTCTTCTCGTTGCGCGCCCAGCTGGAGGTGATGGCGCTCGAGTCAGGTCGGAAGTCTGTGCTGGGGATCTCGATCCGCGGTGCTATCGAGGAACTGGCGGTGCGGGCCATGGAGCTGGAATCCGCAGTGCAGGCAGAACGCGACGACGGCGATCGTCTGCGCCGTGTGGCGACTGAAGCATATGAACGACAAATCGCAGAGGTTTCCCGCTCCCTCGGTGCGGGGGAGTTGATTCGCCGTGAGGTAGTCGGCAGGTGGCAGGACTTTGTGGGGACCGGCGAAGTTGTCAAGGCAATCGGCGAAGGAGTCGCCCGGCTGTCGGCATGGATGAGGCGTGTCGTCGGCGGAAGTCGTCCTGTGAACCGGGTGCGGGATGATGCTCGCTCCGAGCTTCGAGAGGTGCTTGTCCGCCGGGCGGATCTCGCGGCTGCTGCGGCCGCCTCCTCCTGGGAGCTCGATTCGGCCGGTCGCGAGTTTCTCTCTGGTCGGTCGTTGTGGAGGCACGCAGATGCAACTGAGGAACGAGCAGAACATGCCATTGAGGACTGGCTGGTAGGGCTGTCAGAGCTCATTGCCGACGCCGGCGAATCGAAGAAGAGGTCGGCGACGGTGGCTTCCTACGGGGTCAACACCATTGCCGTGGTGCTGATCCTGGCAGTCTTTCTCCAAACCGGCGGTTTGACGGGTGCCGAAGTGGGCGTGGCAGCCGGGGCTGCGGCGGCGCAGCAGAAGCTGCTCGAACATCTCTTCGGGTCTGCGGCGGCACGTTCCTTGATAGAGACCGCTCGCGGCCGACTCGAGGAGATCGCCGGCAACGTCCTGCTGGCCGATGGAGCCCGCTTCAGCCAACTGATCGACGCCCACTCTGCAGATCTGCCGGAAGAGGGAGTAATCTCAGCGGCCTTCGGGCGGGTTCGCAATGAGGAAAAGGCGTGGCATGGTGTCTGA
>JBLYYS010000082.1:0-3038 GCA_048550235.1 Acidimicrobiia bacterium
GCACCCCGTTCGTATACGAGTTCACCTACCCGGTCGCCGGGAAGTCGGTGGCAGTTTCGTCGTTTGGTGCAGACCGCTCCGACCACCAACATGCCGGCAACGACATCGCTGCCGCAGCGCTCACGCCGGTGGTAGCGGCGGAAGATGGAACGGTTTCCTGGGTTGCTTCCACCTGCTGCGCGTTGGCCATCCGCCACGCCGACAACTGGACCACCTGGTACATCCACCTGAACAACGACACGTTCGGAACCGACGACGGCCTCGGTTGGGGAATCGCTCCCGGCCTCACCGTGGGGTCCAGGGTCGAAGCCGGACAGATCATCGGTTGGGTAGGCGATTCCGGCAACGCCGAAGACTCCGTACCGCATCTGCACTTTGAACTACGGACCCCCGATGACGTCGCCGTCGACCCGGCTCCGAGCCTCGCAGCGGCCCACTCCGGCGCAACCGTGGAGCAGTTCGACGGCCCCTTTGCCGACGACGACGGGAGTCCCTTCGCTGAGGCGATTACGACACTCACGTCGATCGGCCTGCTCGAGGGATGTGGAGAGGATCCCGCCGCCTTCTGTCCCAATCAGCCGGTGAGCGGACTACAGGTCGCTCGACTGGTCGAACGGATAACAGACCTCGACATAACGAACGTCCGGCTGGCCAGATTTCCGGAAGGGCCGTGGCAGGACACCTTCACCGGCCGAACCGGGTTCCTGAGAGGCCCGCGTCACTTCTCATCATGTGCCGTCGATACCTTCTGTAGCCACCGACCGATCACTTTCTCAGACCTCGAAGAACTCGCCTGGTTGCTGCCGGTACTCCGAACAGGGCAACTCGACACGTTGATGACCGTCGAGGACCTCGCTGGTTCTCTGTGGACGCAGATCAACCGGGACACGCCTCTCGCCTACTGCCGGGCGCCCTTGTCGGGTTATGTCACCAACGGGGAACTGGCCGAACTCCTAGCCCGCGCGCTGGGCATGGTGGGCCCGCCGCCTTGCGATCAGATCGAGTGAAGCTCCGCCTTCACCCGATCGCGGAAGGCCGTCCGTAATCGCTTCGTCACCGGTCCCACATCGAATGAACGACTACCAACGCGGGTGATCGGCATCACCTCTTTGACGGTGGAGAGGATGAAGAACTCCTGCGCGTCGGCCAGCCGTGAGGTGGGTTCTCGAACCTCGCGCACCTCGATCCCGAGGTCCGCAGCAGCCGCCAACATCACCGAGCGCGTAATCGAGCTGAGAATCCCGAGATCCAGCGATGGCGTTTCGACCACCCCATCGACCACCCAACCGATGGAATTCGTTGGACCCTCCAGCATGAGTCCTTCGCGACTGATCAGCACAGCATCATCAAATCCTGCCGCTTTCGCCATGCGCACCGAAGCCATGTTCGGACCGTATGAGAGCCCCTTCACGCCGGCGAGATCCCAGGGGAAACCTCCCGAATGCCACGGCGCCGAAATCTCCGCCAGCGCCATCGAGTCGGGTAGTTCTGGAAGCTGTTCCCAGAAGACGATCAACCGTGGCGGCGCATCAACCCGCGAGTCGCTGCCGCCGCGGGTTGCGATCACTCGAACGATGCAGTTGCCGCCATCTGCCGCGGTGGTGGTGATCCAGTCGACGAGGTCCCCGCGCTCCGGCAGTTGCGCCTCCATGCCGAGGACCGAAGCACTGTTCCAAAGTCGGTCCAGGTGAGCGTCGACGGCAAAGGCAACACCGTCGTAGGAGCGAAGAGCTTCGAAACATCCGTCGCCACGGACGACTCCCCAGTCGAACACTGATACTGAAGCGGTGTTGGGATCGGCCTCCCGGCCGTCGATCAGGACTCGCATGAAACCAGGCTAGCTGCAGTCTCCTACCGCTCTTGATAGCCGTTCGTGATCGGTAGCCGACGGTCTTTGCCGAAGGCCTTGGTGGTGATCTTGACACCGGGGGCTGCCTGTCGGCGCTTGTACTCGTTGCGGTCGACCATCCTGGCAACTCGTCCGACCACCTCGCGTTCGAAACCCTGTTCCACTATCGCCGAGACCGAGAGATCTTCTTCCACATACCTGCGCAGAATTCCGTCGAGGATCTCGTAGTCGGGCAAGCTGTCGCTATCCAGTTGATCGGGTCGCAGTTCCGCAGATGGAGGTTTCTCGATTATCGACCGCGGGATCACTTCCACTTTCAGGTTGCGCCACTCTGCCAACCGGTACACGAGCGTCTTCAACACATCCTTCAGGACGGCGTAGCCGCCGGCCATATCGCCGTAGAGAGTTGCATAGCCAACCGCCATCTCGGATTTGTTGCCGGTAGCCACGACCATGCCACCGAATTTGTTCGAAGCAGCCATGAGGATGGCGCCGCGCACCCTGGCCTGGAGGTTCTCCTCCGCGACCCCGAACGGTTCACCCGCAAAGATCGGTTCGAGCGTCTCGAGATAAGCTTCGAATACCGAATCCATCGGCACGACATCGAAGCGAATTCCGAGTCGCCGGGCTAGATCTCTCGAGTCGGAGATCGAACCCTCCGAGCTGAATCGGGACGGCATCGATATCCCCCAGACCGCCTCCGGACCTAGAGCATCGGCAGCCAACGCCGCCGTCAGAGCCGAATCGATACCGCCGGACAGTCCGATCACAACGTGCTCGAATCCGTTCTTGCGGACGTAATCTCTGAGACCAACCACCAGTGCCTGATAGATCTCAGCTTCCGGAGGATCCACGAGCGGCGCTACCTCGGGCGCCGGTACCGGTGGTCGATCGACCCGGGTGCTCGAGATTGAGTCGATGACCCTATCCGATCTTCGATCCGAGACGGGTACGTCCAGAACGAACATCTGCTCAGCGAACTGTGGTGCTCTGAACAGAAGCTCCCCGGCGGCGCCGAAGACTGCGCTGGCTCCGTCGAAGACGAGTTCGTCCTGGCCTCCGACCTGGTTCACGTACACGAGCGGAGTACCGGACTCGATGGCCCGATTGCTCAGCATGGCTTCACGAGCTAGCGCCTTGCAGTGATGGAAAGGAGACGCATTCATGTTGAGCAGAATCTGGGCTCCGC
>JBLYYS010000083.1:0-5074 GCA_048550235.1 Acidimicrobiia bacterium
CAGCACGTGATCGACATCGTAGAACTCCGCGTAATGGGCCAGGGCATACCCGAGCCAGACGCCGATTGTCTGATAGATCGGTGGCACCCTTTCGTCACCGGCTGCCATGAGATCCTGCACGACTGCCAACTTTCGGGCGGGAGTCGCCTCGGACTCCAATGTGATCCCCGCACGCTCTGCCAGACGAATGACACCGGTCTGGCAGAGGTACTGAACGCCGCATCCGACATCGCCCGACCATTCGTCGGCGGGAGTCTCGGACTGGTAGTCAACCGGGGCGAATGCGAGTTCATTTAGCCAGTTGGTGATGTTTCCGTTGCGGGTCACATATCCTGCCGCCTCGCTCGACCCCATGGCGATGCCGAGTACGGCGTTGGTTCCGAGGTTCATCGAACCGGCGAGCGCGGTGACCTCGCCGTCGTTGACGACGTTCAAGGGAACGTTCCACTCGTCCCGGATGCGACCGAAGAGGCTCTTGGCTTCGGATTCGAACATCTCTTCGGGCAAGCCGCGGAAAAGTGACGCAGCCCGAACCTGGTCATTGATCCAAACACCGGCCGAGCTTCCTCCGATGGCATCTACCTTCGGCAAACGCGCGGCCGCCTCGCGCAAACCCGCTGTGATGTGGTCATAGTGGTAGGTGATGTTGTCGGCGTCGCGAGGGAGCCAGGGGAACTCGTGTGAGTAGACGGCCTCGCCGTCGATCACTGCACTGATCTTGTAGTCGCTGGCGCCCAGGTCGAAGCCGATCCGACAACCGTCGAGGTGGCGCCCGAGAGGAACCGTCGGTTCCTTCTCGTCGGGCATGGCGTCCGGGTCGACCGATTCAATCGTGAACACCGTCTCGTAGATTCTTGACATGAATTCGAAGTCGAATGATCGGGCACCGTTCGGCGAGTACACGGAAGCGAGATAGTCGGTCACGTACCGTGGACCCTCGGCGAACACACGGCTTGCTCCGCGCTGCCAAAGGAGGAACTTCAACGTTCGCTCTGCGTAGTGGAGGCTCCTTGCCGGGTCGGCCGGGGCCTCGTGGACGATTGTCGTGTAGACGGACATCGAGCCGTCCGGCCTCGCAAGGCCGAACCGAAGAGACGCCGCCCTTTCCGATCGCTCGACCTCGTCACGGTAGGAGCGGTTGAATAGGACTGCCGGAAGGAATCGCGGATCGAGAGGCGGGACGATCTTGGGGCGGATCAAGAGATTGGGAGGCTGCATCAGAGGTCTGGTGCCAGTTGGAAGGCTGCGTATGCGGTATTTGTCACTGGAAGACCTCAGGCCTCGTATGTTCCGGCGGTGGCATCGCCGCCACGGCCCGTCCAGTTTGTGTGGAAGAACTCGCCTCTAGGCCGGTCGATTCGCTCGTAGGTATGGGCGCCGAAGTAGTCCCGCTGGGCCTGAATCAGATTGGCGGGTAGCGATTCGCTTCGGTATCCATCGAAGAAAGCCAGCGCGGTCGAGTAGGCGGGGACGGGTACTCCATGTGTAACTGCCGCGGTAATGACCGAGCGCCAGCCCGCTTCGGCCCCCTCCAACGCCGACGCAAAGAACGGATCCAGCATGAGGTTGGTCAGTGCGGGATCGCGCTCGAAAGCAGCGGTGATGTCATCAAGAAATGCGGCCCGAATGATGCACCCCTCGCGCCAGAGCGAAGCAATGCGGCCGTAGTCGAGGTCCCATTGGTACTCCTCTGCGGCTGCTCGTAGGAGCATGAAGCCCTGGGCATATGAGACGATCTTGGATGCATAGAGCGAATCCCGGATGGCATCGACGAAGCGCCGGCGGACCTCTTTGCCCGCCTCGATGTCCTCGGGTGTGGCGTTACGGCGAACCCGGCCGATCGCAGCCTCTTCCATCATCTGCGAGGACGTTCCGATACGGTCGGCCGCTAGGCGGCGCTCATCCTTGAGCGAAGAGAGGATTCGGGCGAAGACCGCTTCGGCCACCAACGTCACCGGCATTCCGAGGTCGAGCGCCGAGATGGCCGTCCATTTGCCGGTGCCTTTCTGACCCGCCGTATCGAGGATCTTCTCGACCAGCGGCTCACCGGCTTCATCCCGGAACGCGAGGATGTCCGCAGTGATATCGATCAAATACGAGTCGAGTTCGGCTTCTCCCCATGACCTGAAGACCGCACCCATCTCGTCGTGGCTCATTCCGAGACCTACCTTCATCAAGTGGTAGGCCTCGGCGATCACCTGCATGTCGCCGTACTCAATTCCATTGTGGACCATCTTGACGAAATGGCCGGCTCCGTCGGGTCCCACCCAGTCACAGCAAGGCGTCCCGTCGGCCACCTTGGCAGACACCGATTGGAGGATGTCACGGACGAATGGCCAAGCATCGGCGCTTCCTCCCGGCATGATCGACGGTCCGTGACGTGCTCCCTCTTCGCCGCCGGACACGCCGGTACCGACAAACCGAAGGCCCTTCTCCTCCAGGTAGGCGGTCCTCCGGATCGAGTCGGGGAAATGGGAGTTGCCTCCGTCGATCACGATGTCGCCTGGGTTGAGAAGGGGTATCAGTTGCTCGATCACAGCATCTACCGGGTCGCCCGCCTTCACCATGATCATGACTCGCCTTGGTGAAGTGAGATTGTCAACCAGTTCCTCGAGAGAGTGCGTTCCAATCACCTTGGTGCCGGCCGCCGGCCCGGCGGTGAAGTCGTCAACCTTCGATGTCGTCCGGTTGTAGACGGCGACCGTGTAACCGTGATCGTCCATGTTGAGGACGAGGTTCTGGCCCATAACGGCGAGGCCGATGAGGCCGATGTCGGCGAGGCCGGGCATGTGATCTCCTGGTGATTGCTCTGGATGCCAGGCTACCGGCATCGGGTACAGTTCCCGTCGTGGAGAGATATGTACTCGGTATCGACATCGGGGGGTCCGGCATCAAAGGGGCCCCTGTCGACCTGTCCGTAGGTGATCTCGCTGAGGAGCGTCACCGGATCGACACGCCAATCCCTTCGGAC
Organism: Acidimicrobiia bacterium; assembly: GCA_048550235.1. Taxonomy (GTDB): domain Bacteria; phylum Actinomycetota; class Acidimicrobiia; order Spongiisociales; family JAHEDJ01; genus JAHEDJ01. The sequence continues at coordinate 2,972 of JBLYYS010000083.1, forward strand.
CCGGCTGCCGTCCTGGAGATTGTGGCCGAGATCGTGGATCACTTCGGATACGAGGGACCGGTGGGTTGCACCCTGCCGTCGGTCGTCCGGCACGGTGTGGTCGAGTCGGCCGCCAACATCGATGATGCCTGGATTGGTGTGGACGGTCGCGAGCAACTCGAGCGGCGGCTTCGAATGCCATCGGCTCTTCTCAACGATGCAGACGCGGCCGGAATCGCCGAACTCACCTATGGAGCGGCCAAAGGCGTTGCCGGTTTGGTTTGCCTACTCACACTCGGCACCGGGATCGGCAGTGCCCTATTCGTCGACGGCATCCTGGTCCCGAATACCGAGTTCGGCCATCTGGAGTTCAAAGGTGGCGATGCTGAGGACTATGCGTCGGCACGGACCCGCAAAGACGAGGGACTGTCGTGGGAGACGTGGGGAACCAGGGTGGGTGAGTTCCTGCACCACGTTGAGCGGGTGTTCTCGCCCGATCTCTTCATACTCGGCGGCGGAGTGAGCAGGAAGCTCGATCGCTTCGGCCAGTACCTGGATTGTGCGACTCCGATAGTTCCAGCTCAGTTGCGCAACAACGCCGGCATCGTCGGTGCGGCTCTGACGGCGGCGACCCTATAGCAACGGCCGATCGACTCTTCTTACACTCTTCTTACCGGGGCAACACCTTGACCTGATTGTTCCTTCCGATCCTGTGTTCACCACACGGAAGGAGAGCAATGAAACGAACCCTGGTCGTCTTGGTGGCGATAGTCGTCTCGGCCTGCAGCCCGGCCGCAGTGCGATCGGCCCCCGACACGAACACGCCGGCGGTGCCCGATCTCGCTCCGGCGATTGCCCAGACGGAGTCGGTAGTCGACGAACAGAACGAAAGCGGAGACACCGAAGCGCCGGAGTTGCCCGCCGATAGGCAGACAAATCCGCCTGTTGTCGAGGCTGCTATGCCTGTGCCGACGAGCACTGTGCCGCAGGCGACCACTCCGTCGTCGGCGGCGACTGCCACGACGACCACTACCTCGACGATGCCTGAGATTGTTCTCGATCTCGACCTCTCCGAACTCGACGAACTCCTTAGCGAACTCAACGGTTTGCTGGGTGGTCTCGGTTCGGTGATGAATCAATCCGAAGGAGAAATCACGCCATGAAGAAGATATCGATATTCCTGGCCGCCTTGCTGGTCTTCAGCATGATTCCGGCGGCAGCCTTCGCGCAAGAGGCGCCGGATCAAGCGGAAGCCGGATCCGAACGCATCCTGGAGAATCTGAAGGAGCGCGCGGTACACGCCATCGAGAAACGACTCGACACGATCGAGAGGGTCACGGAGGCGCTGGTCGACGCCGAACACCTGACGGATGATCATGAGCGGCAGTTGCTCGACGAGTTGTCATTGTCGGCGGCCGGGCTCACCGAACTGAGCCGTGAGATCGAAGCAGCCGAGACCATTGCGGAGATCTGGGAACTCATCCCCAAGATCTTCGAGGACTACCGCATATACGTGGTGATGGTCCCGAAGGCACACCTCGTGGTCGTTGCAGACTCCATCGCTGCCGTCGGTGATCGAGTCGAGCTCGTCGAGGGCTCGCTGCAAGATGCAATCGATCGCCTCAAGGAAGCCGGTTTCGATACCTCGGAAGCGGAGGAGGCGTTGGCTGCCATGACCGAGTCGCTGCGCCAGGCTGGAGTCCTGGCCGGTGCGGTTCCCGACACTGTGCTCACCGTCGAGCCGTCCGATTGGCCAGACCCCGCCCAGGGCATCCTCGAGGGTGCACATTCGGATCTCCGGAGCGCAAGGTCTCACATCGAGTCCGCCATCCGGTCGGCACACGAAGTTGGTCGAATTCTGCGGGATCTCCTGGCGGGCAACTAAATAGCGAATCCGAGCGGACAGATTCAGGTCTTGTCGGACCGCACGAGCCAAGGTTCGAACTGCTCGGCCATATCACCCCGCAAGCGGGCATCCACCAGGGTGCCCGCTTCGGTGTGTGACTCTTCGATCACCGCACCGTTTCTGTGGAGGAGCGCAAGCAGGTCGCCGCGGTCGTAGGGAATCTCAAGCGCTACCCGGTAGGCGGTGGCGGTCAATGTTCGTTCCACAGCTGCGGACAA
>JBLYYS010000084.1:0-3299 GCA_048550235.1 Acidimicrobiia bacterium
CCGAGCGGCGGACATCGAATGGGTCTGGCGTTCTTGTGCGCTTCACCGGCGGAGGTGGACGAACAGCATGCAACGATCGTTGCCGCCGGACATCGAAGCCACGTCGAACCGTTCGACGCTCCCTGGGGACAGAGGTATGCCACCGTCCTGGATCCAGACGGAACACCGGTGGACCTGTTCGCCCCCCTCGCCACCTAGCGTCCGTGTCACAGAGACTATTCAGTGGGCGGCGTTTCGTCTTCGTGTGAGGTAGCGCGAAGTCGTTCGAGCACCTGTGAGCGCGCTCCCGGAGCCCCGAAACCCGTAACGATGTCACCCTCGAGGAGGGTCGTGTCGCCCTCAGGCACCAGTACTGCCCGACCTCGCCGGATCGCTACCAACGTGCATCCAGCCGGCCAGTGCACTTCCTTCAGTTGACGGCCATCCGCCATCGAGCCCCCTGGAATGTGGAACTCAAAGAACTCCGCGTCTGGTCGAGTCCAGAGGCGCTGACGTTTCCGTTGCAGCTCAGTTTCGGTCGCCTGCGTCAGCGCATAGTGATAGGCCTTGACGGCCGTCTCGCGCCGGAACAGGCCGACCAGCCGGGTGGGGTCCTCCTCGGCAACCACCGGCAGCCTTCCTACCCCGAGGCTGGCCATGCGCTCGAGCGCGAGGGAGACCGGAGTCTCGGGTGTTACGGTGACCGGGCGCGGAGTCATGGCGGCGGCAGCCGTGACCTGATCGGACGGCCCGCCTGTTCGCACGATGTCTGTCACAGTGAGAATTCCGACCAAGCGTTCATCTTCGTCGGCCACCGGCAGACCGTGGTGGCGGTGACGATCGAGCATTGCCTGAACCTCACCGGTCGTCATCGAAGGGCGAAGCACCTCGCTCCATGGTGTCATCACCTCGCCGACCGAAACCGTATCGAGCAAATCGACATCACTGGTTCTCAACAACCGAATCCCTCGGCGAACCAGTGGAATCGTATAGACGCTTTCTTTGTGGATCCGGTCGGCAATAACCGTTGCCAGCGAGGTCGCCAACATCAGAGGCAGCACGAGGCCGTAATCTCCGGTGAGTTCGAACACGATCAGGATCGAGGTCAGCGGAGCACGGGCAACGGCCGCAAACATGGCCGCCATCCCCACCACGGCGAAAGCCCCGGTATCCAATGATGAGAATCCCCAGATCGGAGCTATCAAAGCCGCGAAACCCGCGCCCAACGCAGAGCCCATGAAGAGGGCTGGCATGAAATGCCCGCCGGAGGCCTGGGACCCAAGTGTCCCGGCGGTCGCCAGGATCTTCAGGCCGACGAGGATGAGCAATGTCCACCAAGCGATATCCATGGCGTCACCGCCGACCAGTTCCTGAATGAAACCCTGGCCCGTCCCGAGGATCCGGGGCTCGATGGTGACGATGGCTGCTACCGGGATTCCCAGCGCCAGCGGCCGCAACCACGGCCGGGACTCGAACTGTTCGATAGGTGAGTGAACCGAGTCAAACGCCTTCAAGAACAGGAACCCAACGGCCGCAGCCATCACTCCCAGCGCGACATATAGAAGCAGCTCGGTGGGGTCGCCGACCTGGTGCGATGCCGCAGAGAGTATTCGATCTTCACCCACGATCGACCGGGCAGTGACGGCTGCGGTGACGGAGGCGATCACCACCGAGTTCAAATGGCGGATGGCAAAGTTGCCAAGAATGACTTCCATGGCAAACAGCATTCCCGCGATCGGCGCGTTGAAAGTTGCACCAATCCCTGCCCCTGCGCCGGCCGCCACCAGACTGCGGACCTGGTCCTCCCCCAGTCCGGAATACCGACCGATGGACGACCCGATCGCCGCCCCCACCATCACCGTCGGGCCCTCCCGCCCGGCCGATCCACCGCTACCCAACGTCAGGGCTGTCGATACGATCTTGAGATAGCTGGATCGAGTCGGGACGTAGCCCGAGCGGACCGCGAGGCCGGCCGTTGTTTCCGGCACGCCGCTCCCCCGCAACTCTGGGAATCTCTGAGAAAGTGCCCAGGCAGCGAATAGGCCAGCCGGCACAGTGAGTAGCGGAATGAACCTGCCCCAGGACAGTGATCCATCCAGCCAGTCAACCCCATCGCTGATCAACTCGATGGACCAAATGAGGGCGGCACCTCCGAGACCGGCGACCACGCCCACGACGAGCGACAGGCCGATGAACACGGCCGTTGTCTGCCGACGAACGAGGGTACGAAGACGCTGCCTCACCAGCAACAACCTAGTTGCGGTGTAGCCCCATTCAGGTCCAGACTGCTTCAAATGGCACTGTTCTCCTATCACCCTTCCGTCCCAGAGGCCTTTCCAATGATCAGGGGCGGGGTAATCCACGCAGTTGGTGTCGCCAATAAGCCGAGCAGCGCGGAGGTTCTCGAGCTTTTCGAGGCCGAACAGCGAAGGACGGTCCAGTTGATCGGCGACACCCCTCTTTCCGAACTGCCGTCGCTGGCGGCCTGGCGTCGAGCTTTCAGCCAGTTCGGTGTTTCCCCAACTCAGTACCGAAACGCGGCCGAGGCCCTGCTCCGCCGCCTCACAAAACGAGGCGACCTCCCGTCGATCAATCTGCTGGTTGATCTCGCCAATCTCATAAGCATCCGCTACCGGGTTCCGGTGGCAGTGTTCGACCAGCGCCCCGTGAGTGGTGGGACCGTCGTACGGTTCGCCGACGGTGTCGAGCGATTCACCGACCTCGGATCGCGTGAGGAAGGAGCACCCAATCCGGGCGAAGTGATATTCGTCGACGATGCCGGCCTCGTGAGCGCCAGACGCTGGTGCTGGCGACAGAGCTTGCAGAGCGCGGCCGGCCCCGACACAACGGAGGTGCTCATAACGATCGAGGGCCACCACGAAACGGCGGTGGAATCTGTCGAGGCTGCCACACGGGATTTCACAGAATTGCTGGAACGATTCGCCCCACCGCAGACTATGGCGGCAGCACAGTTGTCGAAGGCCAACCCTGTGTTTGGGCCGACGCCCGGCTAGGAACGGTTTCTCAGGACCCGCCGGAGAATCTTCCCGGAGGCGGACTTGGGAATCTCGTCGATGAACTCCACAGCACGAACCTGCTTGTAATGGGCAACATGCTCGGCCACGTAGTCTCGAAGCTCCTCAGCCGTCACGGCCCGACCAGACTTGGTGACCACGAAAGCCTTGGGAATCTCGCCGGCTTCCTCATCGGGGACCGGCACTACGGCAACGTCTGCCACCGCCGGATGGGCGATCAGGAGCGCCTCCAATTCTGCCGGCGGTACCTGGAATCCCTTGTACTTGATGAGTTCCTTGAGACGG
>JBLYYS010000085.1:0-4460 GCA_048550235.1 Acidimicrobiia bacterium
AGGTACCTGGTTACTTCAGCATCCTGGGCGTAGCCGTCGAAGATGTCCGACGCGTCGCACTCGCGAACTCGGCAGAGTTCTATCCGACGACTCGCCAGTGATGAGGGCGCCCGCATGTCTGAACGGTACCTCTTTAACGAACCCCGCAGGCGGGTGCTTCTATCTCGACTCGCCCGGTGGCCGGCATCTCGTAGAATCGCTGCATGGCAGCAGAAGGATCACGCACCGCGGTAGTCGCCGCATTGACAGGTAATGGCCTCATCGCCGTTGCGAAGTTCGCCGCCGCCGGGCTGACCGGTTCGGCTGCGATGCTTTCTGAAGCATGGCACTCGGTTGCCGATACCGGCAATCAAGCGCTCCTGTTGCGGGGCATGTCTCAATCGAAGCGGCCGGCCGATGCCGAGCATCCTTTCGGCCGCGGTCAGGAGACCTACTTCTGGAGCTTCATGGTGGCGGTGATGCTGTTCGTTGGTGGGGCCGTCCTCTCCATCCAGCACGGCATTGAAGCTCTCCGCCACCCTCACGAACTCGAAGAAATCGTGATCAATGTCATCGTTCTCGGGATCGCAATCGTCATCGAAGGGGCCGTGTTTTACTACGCCTATCGGGAATTCCGGCGGGTACGTGGAACCCGCTCCAACTGGAGGACCTTCCGTGGTACCAAGGACACTGCGATTCTCGTTGTGCTCCTCGAGGACTCGGCTGCCCTGGCCGGCCTCGTAGTTGCCATGACGGGAATGATCCTGGCGTCCGCCACCGGCGATCCCGTCTGGGACGCGATTGCGTCACTGCTCATCGGAGCACTGCTGGCAACTGTGGCGATTCTCCTGGCAATCGAAACCAAAGCGCTGCTCATTGGCGAGGCCGCCAGCCGCAGCGATCGAGCCGGCATCATGGCCGCGGTTCTGGGATTGCGGCAGGTGAGCGGGGTAGGCCGACTGCTGACGATGCACATGGGGGCCGACCAGATACTCGTGAATATCGACGTCGATTTCGTTGACGGCCTCGATGATGAAGGCGTCGAAGCGGCAATCGACGACGTCGAAACGGCCATTCGTTCAACGCTCCCGCACGCCGGCAACATCTTCGTTGAGCTCGAAACTTCTTCCCGTGGCTGAGGCCATTGCTCCGAGCTCTTCGGCAAACCTGGGCCCCGGCTTCGACTCGGTTGCCCTGGCCCTGGAGATCACATGCCGGGTCGTAGCCGAGGCGGCCGGCGAATGGTCGGTTTCTCACCACGGTCCACACGCCCCGTCGCCGAGTGATGCCGATGCCGTCCTCATCGCCGCGCAGGCCGCGGTAGGTGAGGACAACCCGCTGACTCTCGAGGTGTTCAACGACATCCCGCTCGGACGTGGACTGGGTTCATCTGCAGCGGCGTTTGTGGCAGGGGCCGCTGCCGCGTCGAGGGCGGTCCTCGGAGAAGCGGACCGGGAGCGGGTCTTCCGATTGGCCGCGGACCTGGAAGGCCATGGCGACAATGTGGGCGCCGCCGTCTTCGGCGGCTTGGTGGTGGTCGTTGGGACGGTCGTGCGGCCGCTCGAAATCCGTCAGGATCTTCGGGTGGTGGTGGCAGTGCCGTCGCGTCGCCTACCTACGAAGTGGGCCCGCCAGGCACTGCCGGAAGTGATCGAGCATGAAGTTGCCGCCAGATCGATAGCACGGGCGATAGCTCTGGTCGAAGCATTCCGTTCCGGGGATCCGCAGCTTTTTGCCGCTGCTGCCGGAGATGAACTCCATGAGGCGCCGCGCGGTGCACTTTTCCCGGAGTCGGAGGATCTCATGTTCACGGCCAGATCTGCCGGTGCCATGCATGCCTGCTGGAGCGGAGCAGGGCCGTCGATTCTTGCGGTTGCGGGTCCGAACGAAGCTGATCAGGTGGCGGCGGCCCTTGCCGGTGCTCTGGAGGATCAGGGAGTCGTGTTGATGCCTGAGATCGCCGCGGTCGGGCTTCGTTGAGGCCGATCTGGTTTGCGAAATAGGTCGGAAGCAGGCATCCTGTAGCTCCATCCACCGATTTCTGGAGAGGATTTCTGCATGGGTTCGCTGGTCAAGAAGCGGCGCAAGAAGATGTCGAAGCACAAGTACCGCAAGCGTCTGAAGGCAAACCGCCACAAGCGCAAGAGGTAGTCGCGCCGCAAGACAACCGAGCGGTCCAAGTGGACCTCGTTTCACCGACAACGCGCTGACCGGCGCGTTGTCGGTGTTTCGGTATTGGGAGGGCCTATCGACCGGATTCGACCATTCGCCTGGCTACCAGTCCGGCTCCTGCTGCCGCGGCAGTCAAGAAACCGATCAGCATCAGAACCCGGCGCCCGCTCGTCGTTTCGTCGATCACCGGCCCGCAACCGCTGGCGTCTTCGATGGCGGTACCTATGACCGCTTCCGGGTAGTAGTTGTCCTCATAGCTCCATAGGTCCGGCAGCAGGTCGGCAAAGAGGAACTGCACTGAGTGCATCTCATCCGTCTCGATACGTGCTTCAAGCAATGCTCCGCGCGGCAGTTCCTCGATCAGCGGCACGGTTTCAACGAAGGTCGTCGGCGGCTGGCCGACCACGAAGACGGTGCGGCCGTCTGGATCAGCGGCGACCGCTTCCCACAGCGTGAGGTCCTGCTCGACCGCCTGCAATGCCACCAAGGAAATGGACTCTGATCCACACGTCGCCAGGCGCATCGTGATAGCACCGTCGGTAGGGGTCATGCCGACAGCCATTCGCGGTCCGGTACTTGTTAGGTCGGCGCTTGCCCCGCCACTGATGGCGGTGAGCATTACCACCAATCCGATGATGAGAACACCTGCCAGGATCCAATCGGGCGAGACGTCAACCCGGCTGCGGCGTTCCTCCGGCGAAGGGGGTGACATTGGGTGGCCGGAGGGTTTCATCCGTTCAGTCGGGTTCGCGCAGGAATCGTTCGATCTCGCTGACTAGCCGCTCGCCGGCTTCCGGCTCCATGATCAGATCGTCGGCGTCGTCTTCGAGGCCGGCAATGTACTCCGAAAGGTCCGACGATGCGGCCACCGCCGCTTCGATCTGCCGATGAAAGTCAACTGCTTCCTCTTCCAGTACCTCGAGGTCGATTGAGATTCCGGTGACGTCCGAAGCTATCTCCAGTAGAGCTTTCATCGCCCGAGGATTGGGATTGGCCGCCAGGTAGTGGGGGATGGCAGCCCAGAGTCCGAGCGTTGAGAACCCTGCACTGCTGCAGGCGGCGTTGAGAGCGCCGACGATGCCCGTAGGGCCTTCGTAGTCGGTAGTCAGGAGTTGGTTTTCTCGCAGCAGATCCTCATCGCTGGCGACCGCCATGATCGGCACCGGGAGTGTATGAGCGATGCGGCCGACGAATGATCCGAAGAGCACGATTGAGGTCGCGTCGATCTCGTGAAAGGCGTCGACCAGGTCGTCCGTGAGGGTAGGCCAGCGAAATTCGGGCTCAGGTCCGTCTACGACCACCAGATCGCCGTTCCAATCAGGTAGCCGAACCAGGTTGAGGCGAATGGCCGGCCAGGCGATTCCCTGGTTCACGCCCGAGCTGATGCGAATCTCCGGCCGCGTCTGGCTGAAGTCGAAATAATCTTCCGATGTGATCGAGGCGATGGGAGTGATTTGGGTGGCTTGTTCCAGCAGATATCCGACGGCACCGCTGGCTGCGTCGGCAGCATCGCTCCATCCAGAGAACCCGACTAGAACAGTCGGTTCGTGCAACTCAGGCTTCTCGTGCCAATTGAGCGATTTCATTGGGAATCAGGCTAGTTGGTGGCGTCGACCACGTCTGAGTCGGTAGCCCCGAAGCGACGGAGGCGGAGGCTGTTGGTGACGACGGTGACGCTGGACGAGGCCATCGCTGCAGCCGCGAACATGGGATTGAGGAACCCGAGCGCAGCGAGAGGAATCATCGCGGTGTTGTAGAAGAAGGCCCAGAAGAGATTCTGCTTGATCGTCTTGAAGGTCGCGCGAGCCAGTCTCATGGCGGTATCCGCCAGCGCAGGATCGCCGGACATCAATATCACGTCGCCGGCCTCGATGGCTATATCGGTTCCCGTTCCGACTGCCATGCCGAGGTCCGCCTGGGTCAATGCGGGGGCGTCGTTGATGCCGTCTCCTACGAAGGCGACCGTGCGCGTTTCGGCCTGAAGTCGCGCCACCTCCGCCGCTTTGTCGCCGGGCATCACTTCGGAGAGGACGCGGTCGATACCGACGGACTTCGCGATCGAGGCGGCGGTTCGCTGGTTGTCTCCGGTGAGCATCGCCACGTCGACGCCCATTTCGCGCAGGTGCTTGATTGCCGGCGCGGAGGCAGGCCGGACAACATCCGCCACCGCTAGAGCCCCACGAGCGGATCCATCCCATCCGGCAAGAAACGCCGACTGTCCGGAATCGGCCAACCGTTCCAGGGCGTCAATGAAAAGTGATGGAATCTCAAGACCGCGATCGGACAGGAACCTGGCCGTTCCGACGGTC
>JBLYYS010000086.1:0-4524 GCA_048550235.1 Acidimicrobiia bacterium
GCCGGCCTTGCAGCCGTAGGTCAGATACCTGGACGGTACGAGCTCATCGACTCGACCGTTGGGTTCGCAATCGCCGTCGATTACGCGCACACTGCAGACGGGGTGCAGGCCATAATCGAAGCCGCTAGAGCTGTGACTGCCGGGCGGGTCATCGTCGTACTCGGAGCGGGCGGTGATCGGGATCGTTCCAAACGCCCGGCAATGGGAAGGGCCGCCTCCAGCGCGGATGAGTTTGTTCTCACTTCAGACAATCCACGGTCCGAACCTCCGGAGGAAATCATCGCCGCAGTGCAGACCGGGGTCGAGGGTTCGGTTGAACTCACCATCGAACCAGATCGCCGGCGAGCAATCAGACTGGCCCTCGAGTTGGCGGACGCTCAGGACACGGTGCTCGTGCTCGGAAAAGGGCACGAGCAAGGTCAAGAGATCGCCGGCGAGATTCTCGAATTCGACGACCGTGTAGTTGTGCGGGAAGAACTCGCGGAGATGGAGAGAACACCGTGTTAGCACTGCTGAGTGCAGCTGCGATTGCCTTTGGCGTCTCGATTCTGGCGACTCCCTACGCGATCCGTTTCCTGCGGCGACGAAACATTGGCCAGTTCATCCAGGAGGAGGTTGAAGGCCACTCTCACAAACGCGGTACGCCGACGATGGGCGGAGTCGTGATCGTATCCGCGGTCCTCATTGGATACTTCTTGTCGCATCTATCGTTCTGGAGCCAAGACGGTGGATTCGGATTCAGTGTGCGCGGGTTCCGTGCCGGTGGTCTGCTAGTCATGTTTGCATTCGTGGGGATGGGTCTCATCGGGTTCATCGATGACTACTTCAAAGTGTCCCGTGAGCGCAATCTCGGACTCGGCAAGGCTGCGAAGTTCGGAGGCCAGCTGGCGATTGCCGGAGGTTTTGCCTGGTGGGCAGTCGAGGCCGGTGTCGCCACGGAGATTGGTTTCACCAGATCCCTTGGGATCAACCTGGGCATCGTCTACTTCATCTGGGTGTTGTTGATGCTGACGGCCACCGCCAATGCCGTGAACATCACGGATGGCCTCGACGGGCTGGTGTCCGGTTCCGGGGCGCTCGTGTTTGGTGCTTACACAATCATCCTCTTCTGGATCTTCCGGAATGACTCGTTCTACGGTCGCTTCCTCGCTACCGAACTGAGTGCACTCGAGCTGGCCATATTCGCGGCCGCGGTGTTCGGTGCGTTGCTTGGTTTTCTCTGGTGGAATACGGCACCGGCCAAGATCTTCATGGGAGACGTCGGCTCGCAGTCGATCGGGGGAGCTCTGGCTGCTCTGGCCCTTCTGTCGAACACCGATCTCCTCCTCATTCTGCTTGGCGGCCTCTATATGGTCGAAACCATCACGGTCATCATTCAGATCATCAGCTTCAGGGGATTTGGTCGCCGTGTGTTCCGGATGACGCCGATTCATCATCACTTCGAACTGGTTGGTTGGCCGGAGACCACGATCATCGTTCGGTTCTGGATCCTGGCCGCGCTCGGCGTTGCGCTCGCACTGGGAGTCTTCTACGGCGACTTCATCACCAACGGTGGAGTCGAGGTCGTCAGGGGGGCGATCTAATGAGGATGCTCATTCTTGGCGCTGCCGTTTCAGGAGTATCCGCGGCCCGATTGGGGCGAAACCTCGACGCCGACGTATTGGTCTACGATCGGCGGCCGGACGCCCTCGCAGATCTGGAGGCGGATGGCTTCGCGACGAGGTCGGGCGAATGGGATCCCGCAGCGCTGGATGGAGTGGATGTCATCATCGCCAGTCCGGGAATCCCCGAACACGCCGGCCCGATTCAGGATGCCATCGCCTCACCGGCCCCACTTTGGAGCGAACTCGAGTTGGCCGCGCGCCACATCAGCTGCCCCGTCGTCGGCGTGACCGGAACCAATGGCAAGACGACGGTGACGACGCTTATTGCTGAGATGCTCTCTTCGTCCGGCCTGTCTGCGATCGCAGCAGGCAATATCGGCACTGCTCTCACCAGCGTGGTCGACATGGAGCTAGATGTCGTAGTTGTTGAGGCCTCGAGCTTTCAGCTCCGATTCGTTGAGACCTTTGCTCCGGATGTGGCGGTAGTCCTCAACGTCGCGCCGGACCATCTCGATTGGCACGGGAGCTACGACGCCTACCTCGAAGCCAAGGCGAATCTGGTCGCCCGAGCGACCGACCACACACCTCTGGTGTTTGACGCCGACGATGCCGGTGCCGCCCGGATTGCGAAGGGGTCGCGGGCGAGGCTCGTTCCCGTCAGCGGCAGTCGACGTCCGGAAGGTGGATGGGGAGTCGATGGCGACAACTTGATCCTGGACGGACTCCGAATGCCCTTGACCGAGGTTCCTACCGTCGATGTCGCTTTCCGGTTCGATCTGGTGGCGGCCGGGACGGCCGCCCTGTCGGCCGGAGCACAACCCGATGCAGTTCGGTCGGCCATTAGGTCATTTCGACCGGGTGCCCATCGCAGGCAAGTGGTCGCCGACGTCGCAGGGGTTGCATGGATCGATGACTCGAAGGCAACCAATCCTCACGCTGCCTCAGCCGCGGTGAGCGCCTACCCATCCGTCGTGCTGATAGCCGGCGGACGCAACAAGGATCTCGACCTGGTTCCTCTGCTCAGGCATCCAAACCTGAGAGCCGTAGTAGCCATCGGCGAGGCCGCTCCCGATGTGATTCGTGCAGCCAGAGTCCCCGTCCGGGAAGCCCTAACGATGGAGGAGGCCGTCGGTTTCGCCGCCGAGTTTGCCTGCCCGGGTGACACAGTCCTGCTGGCTCCGGGATGCACCAGCTGGGATATGTACTCCTCATACGCGGAGCGCGGCGAGGTGTTCAAAGAAGAGGTTGAGAAGTTGATCGGGGAGAAGGTATGACCACCAAGGTTGTTTCCATTGCCGGGGCTCGTTCCGCGGCGCGCCGTCACGTAAACACCCTCGAAGCCAACACTCGCCTGACTGTGTTGCTCGGACTTGCCGTCGGTTTGTTGATCATCATCGGCCTCGGAGCCATGCGGAGCGCTTCATCCGTGGCTGGCATCGAACTCGAAGGCAATGGTTGGGCCTTTGTCACGCGGCAGGTACTGGCGATGGGGGTTGGTCTGGTGGCGCTGCTGGTTGCAGCTCGCGTTCCACATAACTGGTATCGGAAGATGGCGGTACCGATCTTCCTGATTTCGACGTTCGGACTCCTGGCCGTTCTGTTGGTTGGTGATCGCGACTACGGCAGTCAACGTTGGATCGACCTCGGGTTCACAGAGTTTCAACCATCTGAGTTTGCCAAGTTCGCGACGATCGTGACACTTGCGGCGGTGATGGCGAAGAAGGAACGCGTTCTGGATGACGTGTGGCACTTCGTCGTACCGGTGGTCACGATCGTCGGTTCAACCTGTCTGCTGATAATGCTGCAACCAGACCTGGGAACGACGCTGATCGTCGCAGGTGCTTCCTTCGCCGTGCTGGCCGCATCAGCTTCGCCACTCCGATACGTGGCCGGATCGGGCGTTGCCGGCGCGACCGCGGCAATCATGCTCGCCTACGCAGCCGATTACCGCCTCGCACGGGTTGCGGCCTTCCTCGACCCGTATGCCGATGAGCTCGGCAAGGGATATCAGGTGCTTCAGGGCCTGGGTGCTCTCGGTACCGGGGGAACATTGGGAGTTGGTCTTGGTGCCAGCCGCACGAGATGGGGATGGGTTCCCAACGCACACACAGATTTCATCTTCGCGATCATCGGTGAGGAGATCGGTTTTGCCGGTGGTGCCATGATCATCCTCTTGTACAGCCTCATCGCTGTACTCGGCCTGACCATTGCGTTTCGGGCACCGGATCGTTTCGGGCGACTCCTGGCCGTGGGAATCACCGTCTGGATCACGCTGCAAGCAGTAGTGAACATTGGTGGTGTAGTCCAGGCACTTCCTATCACCGGGATGCCGCTTCCCTTTATCTCCTTCGGTGGGACCGCGTTGGTCATGACGATGGGGGCCGTCGGAGTTCTGCTCAGTATCGCTCGGAGCGGAGTGTCCGTCCGCAGGCGCAAGACCAGATGAGCTACGTCATTGCCGCAGCCGGGACCGGCGGTCATGTCTACCCTGGTCTGGCCGTCGGCGAACAACTCGTTGTCGACGGTGTAGACCGCTCGGAGATTCTCTTCATTGGCGGCAAGCGGCTCGCAGCGAGAGTCTTTCCTGCTGCCGGCTTCCCCTTCCTCGAGCTGGAAGTCCGCGGGCTACGCCGGAGTCTGAGTGTCGAGAACCTCACGTTGCCGGTGGTGGTGTTCAATGCCGCCCGTAGAGCCGGTGCCGAGTTCGATGCCCGGGACGTTCGGGTAGTGCTGGGCATGGGGAGCTACACCACCGTGCCCGTTGGCCTGGCGGCCCGACGACGTAAGCTTCCCCTCTACCTGCACGAACAGAACGCCCATGCAGGACTCGCCAACCGGATGATCGGACGTCTGGCGGTCACGACGTTCACTTCTTTCGAGAACACTGAAGCCGCGGTACGTCCCGAACATGTCGGAAACC
>JBLYYS010000087.1:0-2919 GCA_048550235.1 Acidimicrobiia bacterium
TACCCGACCGATTCCCTGCCGAACCGATCGCGCACTTGATCGATCGACCTGTCTAGTACCCAGCGCGCTGCACCGGCTTCGGTTCCCGGCCTTTGCTCGTCTGCGCCTATCTCGATCGGTAACTCGAGTTGCAGGGCCGGCTGATCCTCCAGGTGAGAGACGGCGATGGCCAGCAAAGAAATCTGCTTCTCGTTGGGGTGATCCGAGAGGGCGGACCGGACCAGGTCTCCGGCGATCTCGGCCAGAATCGAGGTGGCCGCAACGGCGGCCGGGAGCGTGATTGACCGAGTGATCGCCCGCATGTCGGCGAATCGAATTCTGGCTGTGATGGTCCTCCCGGCATAGTTCTTCTTGCGGAGCCGGGTCGCGACTCGATCCGCCAGGTGTCTGAGCGATGGATCGATTACCTCGTCGGTCGCCGCCCGCCGGCCCATCGCCGATTGGGCGCTGATCGATCCTGACTTGTGGACGGTCTGAATGTCCCGTGGATCCTCATTCCAGGCGAGAGAACCGAGCTTCTGCCCGACCGCCCTGCCGAGGAGATGCTCTAGCGATCCGCCGGGCATCGATGCAAGTTCGCCGATTGTTCTGATCCCCTTTTCGGCAAGGCGCTTGCGTGTGACCGGCCCCACACCCCAGATCAGACCGACCGGCAAAGGGTGGAGAAACTCGAGTTCGGCGGCCGGTTCCACAACGATCATCCCATCGGGCTTGGCCACCTGCGATGCGATTTTGGCAAGGTGTTTGGTTCGGGCGGCCCCGACGGAAACCGGCAGCCCGACCTCCTCGCGTACGCGCGTGCGGATCTCTCCAGCGATCTCGCCGGGTTGCCCGAAGAGGTGCATTGAGCCGGAGATGTCGGCAAAAGCCTCGTCTATCGAGATCCTCTCAATGAGCGGCGTGAAATCACGGACAACATCGATGACTTGATCGCCCAGACGCTGGTACTCAGAGAAGTGCCCGCCGACGAATTGGAGGTGTGGGCACAGCTCACGCGCCTGCCGTCCCGGCATCCCGCCTCTGACCCCGAAGGCCTTTGCCTCATACGATGCCGCCAGGACGACCCCGCCGCCGACCGCGATGGCCTTGCCGCGTAGCGATGGGTCCAGGAGCTGTTCAACCGAAGCGTAGAAGGCATCGAGATCGGCATGGAGAATGGTCGGGGCATCCGACATGTCTCCAGCATAGCGAACATACGTTCGTCCGGGGGTTCTGAGGATTCCTGTCAATGCGGGGTATCACAAACAGGGCCCTCGATTGACAGGAAACAGGAACCGGCGGATGCCTCAGTCGTCGATACCGGCCAGTTGCCTCGCCATTGCTTTCTTGCCCTCCATATCGGCCTGTCGTCCGATCAATATCCGCTGTGCTTGCGGGGATCCGGCGCCGTGCATGGACTCGGTCAAGTACCCGACTGCGTTGCGGCCGAGAGTCATGTTCTCGATCAAGCGAAGGATCCGCATACGGTCCTCGGTGGTGATGCCATCCGCTCCCTGTAGGTACTTGTGCAGGATGGGGCCGGCCTCCGGATGATCGAAGTCCTGCTGGGACGGCATTGTGACCATCAGGCCGCCGGCGAGGTCTTGAGCCAGCCGCCCGATCTCATATGGGAATCTCGTGACGTTGTGCTTGCAGACGTTGGCGAGCAGAGCATCGTTCTCCCAGTTCCCGGCGTCGGTCTGGAAGGATTCGTGCGAGGCGGCGATTCCCCCGCCGTAAATGGTCTCATTCAGATGGTTCATCTCAACGAGCTTGTCTTTGATATGCGAGGCCCGTTCGACGCCGTTGTACTCGGCCGCCAGCGCCGCGGCACCGATCAACACATCGCCCACCCCGCTCTTGCAGACGTAGCTTCGCCGGTGATAGCTCGTGAATCGTTCCACCAGGGTGGCGGCGAACTCGTACTCGCCATCCATGAACACGTTCTCCCAAGGTACGAACACGTCCTCGAGAATGATCATGGCCTCCTGGCCTGAGAACGTGGCGTTTCCGGCGTCGATCTCACCGCCATCGAGGATTCGCGTGTCACATGACTGACGGCCGTAGATGTAGGTGAGGCCGGGGGCTTCGACCGGGACTGCGCAGGTCACGGCATAGTCTCGATCGGCTTCTTGGAGACGGATCGTCGGCATCACGATGAACCAGTGTGAGTTGATGGCGCCGGTCTGGTGAGCTTTGGCGCCACGGATCACCAACCCGTCGTCCCGGCGCTCGATTACTCGGACGTACATGTCTGGATCGCTCTGCTCTGACGGCGTCTTCGACCGGTCGCCTTTCGGGTCGGTCATCGCTCCTCCGATGACGTAGTTCATTTGCTGCATCTCGGCCAGCCAGGTCTTGAAGCGGAGGTGATAGTCCGAGCCGTGGGTTGCGTCGATGTCGTAGGTGACAGAGAACGTGGAGTTGATGGCATCCATGCCGACGCAGCGCTGGAAACAGGTACCGGTGATTTGCCCGAGCCGGCGCTGCATCTTGTTCTGCGCCACCACATCGTCGGCGCTCTCGGTGACGTGCAGGAACCGGTTGACCGGAGAGTCGACGATGGACGAGGTTGCCGTGGCGAGGTCTGGATCATCGACGGCGAGGTCGTAGGTGGCGGCGAGGGCATTGATCGATGGTCGGATGATGGGATGATCGACAGGTTCGCCGACCTTCTCTCCGAGCAAGAAGACCGTGAGGTCGCGGTTGCGGAGACTCTGGATGTAGTCATCCCCGGTACGGATCGGCTCACCCTTTTTCCAGACCATGCGTTCCTCCAATCGGACGATCCCACGCTACCCCACCCGGATGCTCGAAGACGGTCGAGGTCGCCTGACCGGGCTGCTGGGCGCGCTATGCTCACCATGTTCGGCACAAGAAGCCGGATGCCGTCGTGGCAGCGAAATACGGTGTGAATCCGATGCTGTCCCGCAACTGTGA
>JBLYYS010000088.1:0-3077 GCA_048550235.1 Acidimicrobiia bacterium
ACGGTGGAAGAGGTGCTCTATCCGGCGATGGAAGACTTCCAGCTCGACATCATCCTGGGCAAGGGGCCCTCGGCCCAATCGATCAGGCTCGATCTTCCGAGGTTCACGCTGGTCGGCGCCACAACACGGAAGGGCAAGGTCACTGCACCGTTACGCGACCGCTTCGGAATCGTCGACAAACTCGACTACTACGACGCCGACGAACTAGAAGTGATTGTCCATCGATCTGCCGGGATTCTCGATGTCGAGATCACCGACGGCGGAGCTCGGATGATCGCCGGGCGAAGTCGCGGAACACCCCGAATCGCCAATCGCCTTCTGGCGCGAGTCCGCGATTATGCAGTCGCGCGTGCAGACGGTGTAGTCGACGACGGGACCACCTCCAAAGCCCTAGAGATATTCGAGGTCGACGATCTGGGGCTGGACAAGGTCGACCGAGCCATCATCACTGCCATCGTCTCGAAATTCGGAGGCGGGCCTGTGGGTTTGTCGACGTTGGCGATCTCCGTCGGTGAAGAACCCGAGACTGTTGAAGATGCATACGAGCCGTTCCTGCTTCAGGTTGGACTGATTCAGCGGACTCCACGGGGACGGGTGGCAACTGCTTCCGCCTATACCCATCTCGGTCTGGAGCCACCATCGCAGCCGCAGCAAGCGCTGCCCGTGGATTGAGTGCGGTAGGCGTCGCGAACCTTCCGGCACGGAATAGGCTCATCTCTTCATGAAGACCTCCGACTTCTTCTATGCGCTGCCGGACGAGGCCATCGCCCAGACACCGGTCGAACCTCGCCATGCGGCGCGCCTTCTGGACACCACCACCATGACCGACCGTACGTTTGCCGATCTGCCGTCGATGCTCGACGCGGGTGATCTCGTCGTCGTCAACAACACAAGGGTTCGGGCCGCTCGCCTTCTAGGCGTAAAGACTGAGACGGGCGGATCGGTAGAGGTCCTCCTGTTGTCACGGCGCGGAGACGGTTGGGAGGCTTTGGTCAGGCCGGCTCGGCGAATCCGTGTCGGAACCTCTATCACGTTCTCCCAAGATCTCGCCGCGATCGTCACCGAGCCACCCGTAGAAGGTAGATGCCTGCTGGAACTACGTGATCCGAGTGATGACGTCGAAAGTGCGATCGCGGCGAACGGGGAGGTTCCGCTCCCGCCCTACATTCACGCTTCTCTACCTGATCCCGACCGTTACCAAACCATTTACGCCGGAGAGGTCGGGTCGGCGGCGGCTCCAACAGCAGGTTTGCATTTCAGTGACAGCGTCCTGGAGGAACTCGCGCGAAGAGGTATTGGGTTGGTTTCAGTTGACCTGAAAGTTGGCCTCGATACATTTCGGCCGATCGCGGTTGAGAATCTGAGTGATCACCAAATGCACAGTGAAGCCGTGACGGTCTCGGCTGCGACGGCTGCGACGATCAACGAGGCTCACCGACGAGGGGGAAAGGTGGTCGCGGTGGGAACCACCGTGGTTCGTTCACTGGAATCGGCCGTCGACGAAACGGGACTTGTTCACGCCTTCGACGGCCCAACGAATCTGTTCATCAACCCCGGGTACAGTTTCAGGGCGATCGACGGACTCATTACGAACTTCCATGTTCCCGGCTCGACCCTGGTCGTATTGATCGCCGCGATACTTGGGTCCGGGTGGCGCCGGGTCTATGAGCAGGCTTTGCTCAGGGGGTACCGCTTCCTGTCGTTTGGAGATGCGATGTACGCAGAGGTGGAGCGCTCGTGAGCAACCCGGTCCAACTGTCGGTTGAGGCTCAGGATGCGCAGGCTCGTGCGAGTGTATTGACTACACCGCATGGGCAGGTCAAGACCCCGGGGTTCATGCCGGTCGGAACCCGGGCATCTGTACGGGCGCTCGACAGCGCCGACCTGAACCGAATCGGAACCGAGATGGTGCTGGCGAACACTTATCACCTGATGCTCCGTCCCGGTGCTGATCTCGTTCAACGGATGGGCGGGCTACACGGTTTCATGGCGTGGAGCGGGCCAATTCTCACCGATTCCGGTGGGTACCAGATCTTCTCGCTGGGTCCGAAGATCGATGACGATGGCGCCACCTTCAAGTCGACCTACGATGGCTCAACGGTGCGGCTGACGCCGGAGGGTGCTGTTGAAATCCAGGAGAAGCTTGGTCCCGACATCGCCATGGTCCTCGATGAGTGCATAGGCTTGCCGGCCGCACAACCTTCAGTTCGGGCAGCCATGGAACGGAGCTTGCGTTGGGCAGAGCGGTCGCTGGTCGCACATCGCCGTTCGGACCAAGCCCTGTTCGGAATAGTCCAGGGTGGGGTCGACGCCGAACTGCGCGCCGAGAGCGCCGCCGCAACCGCGGAACTCGGCTTCCCGGGGTTCGGGATCGGCGGTCTTTCGGTAGGCGAGCCTCCAGATCAACGCAACTCGGCGTTGGAGGCGGCACTCGCCGAACTCCCAAACGACAAGATCCGATACGTCATGGGCCTGGGTGACGCCGAAGGCGTTCTGGATGCCGTGCAAAGAGGAGCAGACCTATTCGATTGTGTCTGGCCGACGCGGTTGGCGAGACACGGAAAGGCGCTCACGCTGGACGGCGACTTCAACGTCCGCAGGGCGGAGAATGCCGATGCCGAGGAACCGATCCATTCCGAATGCGGTTGTTCGACTTGTCAGACCTACAGCCGGGCCTACTTACGGCACCTCATCGTCACGGGGGAACTCACCGCTCACCGGCTGCTGACGATTCATAATCTGCATTTCACGCTCGACCTGCTGCGCCAAGCGAGGCAGGCTATCGTCGCCGGGACCTTCGAAGCGTATAGAACGGCGATTCGGACCCGGCGTGCGTTTTCGAATACCCTTACCGGTAGCTAGCATTCGACCAGCGCCCGCACCAGCGGGCCATCTTTGTGGAGATGATTGTGATCCTTGCCCAAGCCGCCGAGACCCAATCTGGAACTGTTTCGACCCTTATTCTCTTCGCGTTCCTCGGAGTGGTCTTCTATTTGATGATCGTGCGTCCTCAGCGCACACGGGTGAAGAAGCAGCAGGAATTGTCCGACTCTCTGGAGATCGGCGATCAAGTGCAG
>JBLYYS010000089.1:0-3352 GCA_048550235.1 Acidimicrobiia bacterium
GACAGGGGTGGGAGCCGGCCGCCTCCACAATCCAAGTGACCCGAGCTTGCCGGCGAGTGCTCCACTCCGTCGGAGGCTCCGCCGTAGCGTGATCGCGCAAAGCACCAAGCAGGTCCACATCACTGCACCGCGGCGCCACGGATCATCCGCCAGATCACAAGCCATCCCATGCCGACGAGGCCCCCACCGAACAGCAACAGTGCGGTAGCAATCGACCCACCGGACGTGAGGACACTCAACCGCCCGACTGCAATCAGGCCGACCACGAGAAACACCGGAAGAGAAGCGATCACCGCAGCAGATGCTCGAACCTGGGCGGTGGCGGCGCGCAACTCTCCATCCAACTCTTGATCGTCGACTGCGAGGAGGGCCAAAGCTTCGAAAGCCTCCGCCGCCCGACCTCCGCTCAACCCGGCCACCTGGACTGCCGTGGCAGCCTGCATGCCGACCTCGGGCAGGGCATGCCGCAGTTGGGCGGCCATGTCACGATACGAGCTACCGATCCGGCAGGCGCGAGCAAGCCGGAACTCCCCAACGTCCTCCGCTGCCGCGGCAACACTTGCACGCAGCGACGCCCCGCCTCGCAACTCGTCGGCGACCCCGCGGCAGAACCTCACCTCACGCGAGGTCCGATCCTGTTGCAGCCGTTGTCTGACCACCAGCACCGTGAAAGCGGCGGCAGCAAGCCATGGGAAGTAGATCGTTACTGCCGCCGCGAGCACGACGGGCCAGGGTCCGCCGGCCGCGATCATGGCCCCGAGGCAAAGCACTCGGATCACCTTTGGTACAGGCTTTCCGACTCACCCACCGAGACGATCGATTCAACGGATCGTCGGGACATCTCCCGTCCCACTACAACGACCAAATCGATCGCCGAACGCAACTGGGCCCGGATGGTGGCCGGATCCATTCGGCCCGCCCCGAGCAGTGCAAGTGTTTCGAGCCTGAGCAGAGCCTCCTCGGGGCTGTTCGCGTGGAGTGTCGCCAGCGAGCCCCGATGCCCGGTATTGAGCGCCCCCACCAGGTCGAGGGCTTCAGGACCGCGCACCTCGCCGACGACGATTCGATCCGGCCGCAAGCGCAATGCAACCCGTATCAGGTGCCGGAGGCTCACCTCGCCGCGACCTTCGGCGTTGGCCGGGCGTGACTCGAGACGAACAACGTGGCCCGACAATGACAGCTCGGCCGCATCCTCGACCGTCACCACTCGCTCGTGATCGGGTATCTCTCTGGACAGGATGTTCAGAAGAGTGGTTTTGCCGGCGCCCGTCCCACCGATCACGAGGATGCTGCGGCGGGTTCTCACCGCCTCGCGCAACAAGCTCGCCCCCTCCGAGCGCAGCGACCCGGACTCAACAAGGTCAGCGAGACCACTCACCGCGTGCCGGAATCGGCGAATCGCCACGATCGGTCCGCCAACCGCAATCGGCGGCAGAGTGGCATGGAGCCGGCTTCCGTCGGCCAGGCGTGCGTCGACGGTGGGTGAAGCAAGGTCGAGCCGTAGACCAAGCGGAGCAATGACCCGCTCTACGGCGGCGACAACCTCTCCTGCACTCCCGAACCGCACTTCCGTTCTTTCCAGACGCCCATTCCGCTCAACCCAGATCTCGTCGTGCCCGTTGACCAGGACGTCCGAAACCTGATCATCTCGAAGCAACTGCTCTATCGGACCCATTCCGACCAACGAGTCGATTACTGCCTCGATGGTGCCGGCGGGAGCGAGAGGCGCCTCTTCTCTGAGGAGATCGGGCAGTACTCGCTCGAGCGCGCGGCGCTGGATCGGCAGATCCGAGTCGATGACCCTGGCGGCGAGACGATCCACTAGCGCCATGGATGGGCCCAAACCTCCCGCCAGGCACTGATCCACCTGCTCTTGGGGGGCAGCGCTCCGTCGAGCAGTTTCCCAACCGTTCCCGCGGACGGGCGAGGAAGGACGATCCCCTGCGGGGGACGTTCGACGCGAAATCCAGCCTCCTGGTAAACACAGAACCGTGACGGGTCCCCGTACGGCCACCCCGGCAATATGGGGTGCACGGGCACTACAGGGGCAAACAAACCTCGATCTACGTCGCTTCTCAGGACAACGTGCGGCCAACCGTCCAGGAGATGCCGCACCACCGTCTCAGCCTCCTCCGGATCGATTCCTCCGTTGGCGAGCATCGCGGTCCCTTCGGTTGCTGGTTGCAGATCCACTTGTCGTGGCCCGGACTCGACCAATGCGGCGAGGGTGGCGACCCCTGGAAGGAGAGGCCCGTTCGGGTCCAGGTCCACAACCAAGCAAGTGGGCACGGCTGCAGCCAATCCAATCGGTGCGATCACCGATAGGAGTCCGTCCCGGTTCGTGAACACGGTGAGGGCTGCCAACACGTTCCTTTCTCCAACTACCGAAAAGGTATGTGCCGAGAAGTACCGCGACAACCCCTTGCGCCGACGGTCACTTTGTGACTGAATAGAGGGTCGAGCTGATCAACTGCCATCGCCGTCGGGTGACCGGATCAGCCAGGTTCTCGACGATCAGACACACTTCCCGCCCTCGCGCCGTACAATCGTGAACGGTGACAACAAACAACGAACATACCGCCGGAGCAACCGACGAGCAGCGCGCAGCTGCCTTCTTCGACCTCGATAAGACGATCATCGCCAAGTCGTCGACGTTGGCGTTCGGTCGCCCTCTGTACAAGGCCGGGTTCCTCAACCGGCGCGCCCTGCTCAAAGCGGGTATCGCTCAGATCGTTTATGTCATGGTGGGAGCCGACCACGATCAGATGGAGAAGGTGAGGGGGCAACTTCTCGCTCTCACCAAGGGATGGGATCGGGTACAGGTTCAGGAGCTTGTTCGCGAGACCGTCGACGAAATCGTTGCGCCGCTCGTCTATGCCGAGGCACTTGCCCTAATCGATGAGCACCACCGGGCCGGAAGGACGGTAGTGATCATCTCCTCCAGTCCGGAAGAGGTCGTCCGACCTTTGGCCGTCTACTTGGGCGTGGACGATGTAATAGCCACGCGCTCCAAATCCGGCCCGGATGGCCGCTACACGGGGGAACTCGACTTCTATGCCTACGGGCCGGGCAAGGCCGAAGCCATTCGCGATCTCGCCGAACGCGACGGGGTCGATCTCACCGCCTCCTACGCCTATTCGGACTCCGCAACCGATCTGCCCATGCTTGAAGCCGTCGGCCATCCAGTCGTGGTGAATCCAGACAAGGAACTCGCGGACATCGCCATAGCCCGCGACTGGCAGGTGATGGACTTCGAACGTCCGGTCACGCTGCGCACCCGACTGGCGACACTGCCCAAGCCGGTGCCGATCATCTCGGGAGCAGCCGTAGCGGGCGCACTGGGGTCGGCTGC
>JBLYYS010000090.1:0-7930 GCA_048550235.1 Acidimicrobiia bacterium
CCTGCCAACGCACTGCCGATCGTGGGGTCGCCGCCCTGAAGGCGCTCGTCGGCTGCCGAAACCAGGGCCGTGTTGAAGAAGATCGTCACGAAGGCCAGAGCGACGTACATGAGAAACATGACCACGTATCCGATGGGGCCGGGCTCTTCGCCCACGAAGAACATCGGAATGATGAAAGTGACGGCGACCAATGTGCTGGCCAGGAAAGACAAGATCGGAAGCGCGACCAGTTCCTTGTCGGCTTTCAGTACTTCCCAGGATTGCTTGGCGAGATTGATCGTGTTCTGGAGGCGTCCCATGACAGACCAGTATCGACGGTTGCGGTCGATCATCGAAGGATTCTCACGGAAGCATCGGAATGGCGGGTGGGGGCTACGCTCCAGTCGATGGCAGATCTAGTTGACCTGGCCAATCAGATCGCCGACTGCCGACGGTGCAGCCGTCTGGTCGAGTGGCGCGAGCGGGTGGCACGGCAGAAGAGGGCGTCTTTCCGAGATGAAGATTATTGGGGACGTCCGGTACCGGGATTTGGTGATCCGCGCGCGAGGTTGTTGGTCGTTGGGTTGGCTCCAGCGGCGCATGGAGCAAATCGAACGGGTCGGATGTTCACCGGGGATCGTTCCGGTGACTGGCTCTACCGGGCCATGTTTCGGGCAGGATTCTCCTCGCAACCTGAAGCCGTGGGCAGCGACGATGGACTGGTGCTCAACGACGCCTATGTCTCGGCGATCGGTCGGTGCGCGCCACCAGCGAACAAGCCGACGGCGGATGAGTTGTCTAACTGTCGTCCCTGGCTAGAGGCGGAGATTGAACTCCTCGACCGAGTGCAGGTTCTGATACCACTGGGTGGAATGGCGTTTGCGCAGGTGATACGGATCTATGCAGATGCCGGCGTCGAGGTTCCCCGGCCCCGTCCGAAGTTCGGCCATGGCATCACAGTCGATCTTCGTCCCGGCGGGCCCCTGCTGTTGGCCAGCTACCACCCGAGTCAACAGAACACATTCACGGGTCGCTTGACTGAGGAGATGCTCGACGAGATCTTCACCTGCGCCCGTGACCTAATTGGCTCATAGCTCATAGCTCATAGCTCATAGCTACTCGAGATAATTCGCCCTATCTCCGTAGTGCTAATACGATGGTGCGACCGAGTTCTTCAGGAGTTTCTCACCGTGCGATCCCTTGACCAGACGACCGTAGAACGTGCCGCAGAGACGGCGCCTTCGTGGCTTGGCGACCTGCGCCAAAACGGCTTCCGGTACTTCGACAAGCTGTCCATGCCAACCGGATCCGAAGAAGAGTGGCGCTATGTCAACCTCGATTTCGAACTCTCAGACTTTGGGGTGCCCGATGTCGCAGGCATACCTTTGGTCACCGACACGGATTTCTCGGAACTGACCGAATACGCCGGCATTGCCCGACTCATCGACGGTTTCGTCGTGGACGCGTTCTGCGATGCACCAGGAGTGACCCTGGCAAAGCTGGCTACACAGGCAGAGACGATGGACTCACTACTCGAGCAGTCGGTCGGTCAGATGATTCCGGCCGATGTCGATATCTTCGCTGCCGCCCACCGCGCTTTTGCGACTGACGCTCTCGTGGTTGAGGTGAGCAACGGAACTGTGGTCGATCAGCCGATCATCGTTGACATCCAAACCACTCAGGCTGGAACGGTCTCTTTTCCTCATTTGATCGTCGTGATGGGAGTGAATGCGGAAGCCTCGTTCATCGTGTCAATGCGATCTCCCGACGGCCAGCGCACGGTGGTTGTTCCGCAGATCGAGTTGTCGGTGGCGGACGGTGCCCGCTTGAATCTCGTTTCGTCGCAGGACTGGGGCAACGAGACGACCGCGGTCATGCACCAGCGAATGACGCTCGGCCGTGACTCCACGGGCCGGTTGGGTGAGATCGGGTTGGGTGCGCAGATGGGTCGACTCGATCTGGACATCGATCTTGTCGGCAATGGATCGAGCTCTGAGCTCGTCGGCCTCTACTTCGGAGATGGCGAGCAGGTGTTTGATTACCGGGTCGTGGTGAATCATCACGGCAAGAACACGCGCTCAGATGTCTTCTTGAAGGGTGCCGTCGAGGATGAGGCGGAGTCGGTCTTTACGGGGCTGCTCAAGATCTGGCCCGACGCCACCAGGACATCGACCTTCGAAACCAACCGCAATCTGGTCCTGTCCGATGGCGCTAAAGCACACTCGGTTCCGAATCTCGAAATACTGTGCGACGACGTCGTATGCGGCCACGGCTCGACAGTCGGGCCGCTCGAAGAAGAGCACATGTACTACCTGATGAGTCGCGGTCTCTCCAGGGAACGCGCTCAACGTGTCCTCATCAGAGGTTTCTTCGATGAGATGATTCAGCGGATGCCTGTTAGCGGCCTCGAGGATCAGGTACGGGCGGCGGTGACCGACAAGTTCGTTTCCGCGCAGGTTGAAGGCCGCGTGTGATGGACAATTGGGTTCGCGTAGCGCCACTCGAGGAACTTCCCGACGGCAGAGGTGTTCGGGTCGAGGCTCTGGGGCATCGGGTCGCCGTTTTCAGGCTTGGTAGCGATGTCTTCGCCCTGGCGGATCGCTGCAGTCACGCTGAAGCTTCGCTTGCCGAGGGTGATGTCTTCGACGATGAGGTTGAGTGTCCAAGGCACGGAGCGGCGTTCGATCTTGCCACCGGAGAGGCTCGAACCCTCCCGGCTTCACAGCCACAACACAAGTATGAAGTCAAAATCACGGGCGGAGATGTATATCTCGCTCTGCAGGAGGCATCGTGAGCAAACTCGCCCTCGACATCAAAGACCTCGAAGCCTCGGTTGGGGCGATTGAGATTCTGAAAGGCGTCGACCTCGAAGTCCCGTTCGGCGAGGTTCACGCCATCATGGGTCCGAATGGTTCCGGCAAGTCGACCTTGTGCCATGTGCTGACCGGGCGGTCCGATTACACGGTCTCGGGCGAGGCTTCGATCGAAGGGGAATCGCTGCTCGACAAGGCGGTCGACGAACGGTCACGGATGGGTCTGATGCAGGCGTTCCAGTACCCCGTCGAGGTGCCCGGCGTCGGACTCGAGGTGTTCATGCGGGAGAGTGGCGAGGAACGCGGCTGGACTGAAGATGAGATCTCCGAGAAGATTTCTGAGGCCGGCGAACGCTACGGGATGGACCGCTTTCTCGAAAGATCGGTCAATGACGACCTTTCCGGAGGAGAGAAGAAGCGGTCTGAGATCTTTCAGATGGCTGTACTCGGTCCCAAAGTGGCAGTACTCGATGAGATCGATTCTGGACTCGACATCGATGCCGTCCGGGAGGTCGCCGCGGGTATTGAAGGTATGCGTGGTCCCGATGTGGGTGTATTGATGATTACTCACTACAGCCGCATCCTTCGTTACGTCGTACCGGACCGGATCCATGTCATGAGTGGTGGCCGGATCGTCGAGTCCGGTGGTCCGGAATTGTCCGCTCGTCTGGAAGACGAGGGTTACGACGGGATCCGGGAGCGGCTCGGTCTGGAAGCTCCCACGGAAGGCGCGACGGAGAAGCGGCCCGCCGACTTCTTCACCGAGACGCCGTTTGACGTCTGAGTTGGGCTCGTTCAGCCGGCGGTGAATCCACCGTCGACGGGGATGGCCGCACCGGTCATATAGCCGGCTCCGTTCGACAGCAGGAACTCCGCCAGGCCGGCTACCTCTGCGACGGTTCCCGCCCTCCTCATCGGATAGCCGGCCGCCGACTCTTCGAGCGCCTCCTCGAGCGTGAGCCCCCTTTCAGCGGCTTCAGACTCGAGCATTGGAGTCACTATGTCGCCGGGGCAGATCGCGTTCACGCGCACGCCCCTGTCTGCCAGGTCGAGAGCCATCGCTTTGGTCAAGCCGACCATACCGAACTTCGAAGCAACGTAGGCCGCGGCCTTTCTCCCTGCCACGAGGCCGAAGTCTGAAGCGATCATGACGATCGAGCCGCCGTTCTCCAACAAGTGGGGGAGGACGGCACGGGAGGCATGGAATGCTCCCGATAAGTTGATATCGATTGTGTCCGTCCATTCCTCCGCGGTGAGATCGTCGATCGCTCCGCTGGTCCAGATCCCGGCGGAATGGATCAGGCCGGTTATTGGGCCGAGACCGGCGGCAATCGATACCGTCGCATCCATGTCTTCCGGTGAGCGGACGTCACCAGGTGCAGCCGTCACTCCCAGGTGCTCGGCTACCTCGTTCACATGGCCGGCGTTCCGCCCTGTGATCACGACCGGTCCATGCTTTCGCATTCTCGCTGCTATTGCCCGTCCGATCCCGGACGATCCTCCGGTGACGATTGTGACACTCATGACATGAGCGTACCTCCTCTGTAGGTCGGCCTACCATCGGCACATGAGCGCACGAACCGATCGCCACGAGCAATGGCTAAGTGAACTGACTTCCATTCCCACAGTCGCCGGTCATGAGGACCGCGTGATCGAGTGGATCGAGAACTGGGCGGCACGACGCAAGGACGTGCGCATGACGAGAGACAAGGCCGGCAACGTCGTGCTGCGTAGCGTCGTTCGTACTCGCAAGACGCCGGTGGTGTTGACTGCCCACATTGACCATCCGGGGTTCGTAGTGACGTCGGTCGATCGATCGCGACGCGTCGGTGTGGAGTTCCGCGGCGGGGTACATGCCCCTTACTTTGATGATGCCCGCGTCGATCTCTACGACGCCGACGATCGAGTGCACCGGGGGACCATCACAGATTTCGATCACAAGACCTCGACGGGAGCCGTCCGTCTCGATCGTCGATCGGCGAATCTGACTTCTGGGGACATCGGCAGGTGGGCGTTCGGTTCTCGTTCGCTGGGAGTTCGAAAAGGTCTGCTCCATGCTGCGGGATGTGACGACCTGGCCGGTGCAGCCGCCGTCATCTCTGTTTTCGATCAGGTTCGGAAGGCGGCTCCGCAGGTCAGGGTCCTACTGACACGGGCTGAAGAGGTTGGGTTCATCGGCGCGATTGCAGCTTGCAAGGCGGGGACCATTCCCGAACGGGCGGACATCGTGGTAGTAGAGAACTCGCGCGCGTTTCCGCTCTATCCGGTAGGGAGTGGTCCGGTCGTACGGGTTGGGGATGCCTCCACGGTGTTTGACCGCGAACTCACCAACCAGGTCACCCGTCTCGTCCGCGCGTATGCCGAACAAAACACAGGGACGCAATGGCAGCGGAAGCTGATGGACGGTGGTTCCTGTGAGGCCACCGCATTTGGAGCGTATGGGTACCGGGCGACCTCGTTTAGTCTGCCGCTCGGGAACTACCACAACATGGTCGACATCGACGGTGTGCTGGCCGGCGGCCGCCCGGCCAGGGTTGGGCCGGAGTATGTGTCGCTCGATGACTTCCACGGGCTCGTCACCTTGCTTGGATATGTGGCGCCCCGACTTGGCGAGGCTGGGGAAGCAACTCTCCAGGCCAGGCTCGAGGATCTCTTCGCAGCAGAGCAAACCGTCCTGGACTAGTCCGCCGAACGTCGTCTCTACCGTATCCTTGGCCCATGCCGGCAATCGCCTTTGACCGGGTTACGGTATCCCACGGGGGGATACACGCTCTCAACGATGTGACTCTCGCATTCGAGGAACGCGAACTCGTGACCGTGGTTGGCCCTTCAGGCAGCGGCAAATCGACGCTGCTGCGAGTCATCGCCGGTCTGGAGATGCCTTCGTCGGGCCGTCTGCTCATCGACGGGTCGGATGTCGTCAGCGTCGGATCGGCACAGCGCGACGTCGCAATGGTGTTCCAGGAACATGCCCTGTATCCGCACAAGACTGCCGAAGGCAACCTGCTGTTTCCTCTCGAGGTGAGGCATGTGGACGAGCCTGAACGGTCCACGCGAGTGAAGCAAATGGCACGCATGCTGGGCCTGAACCGGGTCCTTGCACGCCAACCCAGGACGCTTTCGGTTGGGCAGCGGAATGCGGTTGCGACCGGGCGGGCACTGGTGCAGGAGCCCGCCATTCTTCTGCTGGATGAGCCGCTTGCCAATCTCGACGCCAAGACGAGGCTGCGCACCCGGCTCGAGGTTCGTCATCGGCATGAGCAGTCCGGCGCCACGACCGTCTACGCCACAAACGATCAGGCCGAAGCGATGGCCCTCGGCGATCGGACCGTGGTGCTGAATCGGGGGATGGTCCAGCAATTCGATCGGCCATCGGTTGTGTACGGACACCCGGCCAATCTCTTCGTTGCCCGGTTCGTCGGCTCTCCGCCGATGAATGCACTGAGCGGTGTGTTGGAGCCTGACTACCCGGACTACAAATGGATCTTGGGAGACCATCAACTGAGCATCCCGACCCGAGTCGTTGAGCAGCATCCCGGTTTGCATGGCTTCATGGGACGCCGCGTGGTTATCGGGATTCGTCCTCAGCGCCTGCGGCCGACGCTGGCGGAGCCGTTCACCTCGACCTTGCACGGAACCTGTCGCCAGATCGAGGATTACGGCGACGAACGGTTTGCCCATATCGACGTGGGTGAGGCCACCGTGGTCGTGCAGGTCGTAGATGGCGGCCCAGTTCCGGGCATCGGCAATCGGACAGAGATCACGGTGGACCTAGGGCATCTCCACTTCTTCGACCCCGAAACCGGAACGGCCCTCCCATGAGGGTTCCTGTCAATGGAGCTCCCCGTTTTCCATACCCCGCATTGACAGGAAACAGAGGTCGAGTTTCTTGTCAATGGAGGTCCCCATTTCCGGTACCCCGCATTGACAGGAAACGGGGACGTTGTGACCTTTGGCCCGCACACGGGTGAAGGAATCGACGTAGCCTGAAATGGAACTGTCAACAGGAGGAACGGGCGTGGAATACCGCACCGAACGTGACTCGATGGGCGAGGTCCAGGTACCGGCCGACGCCCTCTATGGAGCATCAACTCAGCGTGCCGTCGACAACTTCCCGATTTCGGGATTGACCGTCGGTCGCCGACTCATTTGGGCGTTCGGTCTCATGAAGGGGTCCGTCGCCGCCGTTTCCGGTCCCGACGGGTACGTCGATACCGACAAGGCCGACGCAATTCAGAAGGCTGCCGCCCTTGTGATGTCGGGAGAACTCGACGATCAGTTCCCGGTTGATGTCTTCCAAACCGGATCCGGCACATCGACTAACACGAACTCGAATGAGGTGATCGCTACCAAAGCGACCGAACTCCTCGGCGGCGAACCGGGTTCGAAACTGGTGCATCCGAATGATCACGTCAATTTCGGCCAATCTTCGAACGACACGTTCCCGACTGCGATGCACCTGGCAGCCGTGGATGCTTTGCGTGCCGATCTGCTGCCGGCCCTGGACCAACTGGCTGCTTCCCTCGAGGCCAAGGCCACCGAGTTCGCCGATGTGGTCAAGTCCGGCCGCACCCATCTGATGGATGCGGTCCCTGTCACTCTGGGCCAGGAGTTTTCTGGCTGGGCCACGCAGATGCGAAAGGCCGCCGAACGTGTCAAAACGGTCTTGCCGGAACTCGGCGAGTTGCCGCTCGGTGGAACCGCGGTCGGCACAGGGATCAACTGCCCTGAGGGGTTCGCAGCCAGGGTCATCGCCGTCATGTCGGAGAAGACCGGATTCGACTTCAGTGAAGCCGGCAACCACTTCGAGGCCCAGGCGGCCAAAGATGCGGTCGTCAATACGTCCGGCGTTCTCAAGACCCTTGCACAGTCGTTGTTCAAAGTCGTCAATGATCTGCGGTGGCTCTCCTCCGGTCCCGTCACGGGAATCGCGGAAATCAAGCTGCCGGCCCTCCAACCCGGCTCATCGATCATGCCGGCGAAGGTCAACCCGGTTGTTCCTGAAGCAGCGATGATGGTTGCTGCCCAGGTGATCGGTAACGACGCTGCTATCACGTGGGGCGGCGCCAACGGCAACTTCGAGTTGAACGTGATGATGCCGATGATGGCTCGCAACTTGCTCGAGTCGATCGATTTGC